>CBHXZU010000260.1:0-7905 GCA_966125105.1 uncultured Prosthecobacter sp. | reverse complement strand
TGATCATCGCCGTCGGCGCGATCGTGAAGAAGCCGGTGGTCGACGAGAAGGGCCAAATCGTCGTCGGCCAGCGGATGAAAATCACGCTAAGCGGCGATCACCGCGTCGTGGACGGCGCCGTCGGAGCGACCTACCTCAGCGAACTGAAGAAGCTCGTGGAGAACCCGGCGCTGATGCTGATGTAGGCAAGGTCAGAGGTCGGAAGTCAAAGGTCAAAAGCCAGCACGCAGCGGTTGGAGTTTTCCGATCGATGTCGGGCGGCTGCAGCGTTCACGGCCGGACATCCTTTCCCGCGCCGCGCTCAGCGAGAGCGCGGCGCGGTTTGTTTCAAGGGATCAACCGGGGCGCGTCAGGGCATGACGGGCAACAGCCATTGCTGATTGCTGGCTCCGATGTCGGTATACTGAAGGATGGCTGCTCCATCGGCGGTTGAGTTATTCTGGATGTCGAGCGACTTGCCGCTGTTGACGTTGAGCAGCTTAAAGAAGCCGTCGCCCGCGGGCCTGACGGTCCATTTTTGGCAGTTGTTATTGTTCGAGGGCCAGATCTGGACGACTCCGCCATTTGCCGTGGAGGCACCCGAGATTTCGAGCAGCTTGCCGCTGGCCAGGCCGGTTAGCTTATACTGGCCGTTGCCGAGATACGCGAGGTCCCACTTCTGGTCGTTGCCGCCGTCCCAGCCCCACTGAATCGCATCGGTGCCGTCGGCGGTGCTGCCGTTGACGAGGTCGATCACCTTATTGCTTAAGCGACTTGCGAATGAATAGCGGCCGTCGGGAACGGTGCGGCCGGTGTCACCCCAGAGGCCGAGTTCAGAGAGTTGCACGCCCGCCTCGCCACTATTGGCGGTGATGTTAAGTCGATAGTAGCGGTAGGCGGTGGTGTTGCCGATCGGATACGTGTTTTGCTGATACCGGTTGGCGAAGGTCTGACCGCTCTTCGCGTCGAGAGTCGTCCAGGTGGTGCCGTCTTGTGAGCCGAGGAACTCCCAGTCCTTCGGGTCGCGCGCGGACACGTCGTTGGCGCTGCTTATCGTATAGCGTTTGACCAACTGCGCGTTGTTCGCGCCGAAGTCATACTGGATCCAGCCCGTGGGGGCGACGTTGTTATTGAACCACTTCGAGCCCGGATTGCCGTCAAAGGCGTAGACACCTTCCTGTCCGTTGATATGCGCGCTGTCCGTAGCCGTGCCGCCAAAGGCTAGATTGACCATCGGAGCGGCCAGCACGGCGTCGCTGAACTGCGGGGAGTTGCCGCTGGTGCCGACGGAGTTTTTCGCCCGGACCACATAGTAGTAGGCGGTGCCCGCGGCGGCCGTCGTGTCCATGTAGCTGGTCTTGTCGGCCGTCAGGTTGCTGGCGATGGCCGTATAGCCGCTGCCGGAGGTGGTGGAGCGGAGCACGTCATAGGCGGTGGCACCGAAGGAAGGCAACCAACGCAGGGTAATCGCCTTGGAGGAGCCGGAGGCGAGCAAGCCCGCCGGAGCCGCTGGAATCGTCACCAAGCCGCCCGTGCCGCCGGTGAAGGCCACGTTGTCGAAGGTGGCGGTGGTTGTGGCCGTGGATGACCCGCTGACGGTGAAAAGGCCGATGTAGAGGGTGGATGGCAGATTGCCGTAGTAGCAACTGACATTGGGCGACCAACTGGTGCCATCTTGCGAACTGTAGGTGGTAATCAGGGGGCCTCTGCGTTCAATTTTGACCCAGTAAGGCATGGTGGGAGAAGGGAGGGTGGTCGTCTGCACAACCCTTCCGGCCCAGATTTCAGTCGCACCCTTCAGGCGGCTTTGCACCTGGCCGGTGCTGGGCAGCATCGCAATCCAGCCGCGCTGCGAAACGGAGGCGGAAAGATTGTCGCGAATCATCACTCCTGCCTTGGTGGAAGCTGTTGTTGCCTGGGCCGCGGTGACCCGGGCAACAATGGCGCAGTCACCGGTCATCTGCTGGTAGGCAAACTGGCAGTCGTCATTCACATCGTTCCAGACATCGACTCCAGGGCCGGTCATTGTCCAGACGCCGTTGGCGTAAGAAGAACTGCGGCCAGCGGAATTATTGCCAAGCGTTGTCAGCGTCAAACCGCTGGATGCCAAGGAAACCGGCGGGCGAACAATCGCCGCCGGGGGAGTAGCGGTGCTGAAGTCTGCCGTCCTGGCATACATGAAGTTATTAAGATCCACGTGCTGCTCCGTGAGTTTCCGGTCGATCCAAGGCGTGGGCAGTCCTCTGCGGTTCTTATAGGCGTTTTGAAGGAGGTAAAGAGCCGCGCGGTTGGCACCGTAAGGTCCAGCCGCATTGGTTATGTAGTTATAATCGACCGTGCCGTAGTGCACGAAGGGGTTATCAAGGAGAAAGGTGTTACGGCTGTAGTATTCGCCGACGGCCAACAGCCGATTGTCCCATTCGGAATAGAGATCGATGCCTTGCTTCCAGAGGCACTCGGCCATGAAAACCTTGCCGAGGAGGTCGCCGTAGCCGTGGCCCGCGTCGCGACCCGTCTCGCCCATCTGGCCGGTGGCCAGGGTGTTTGGCAGACCGGAGCCCGGATAGGTGCGATACATGTTCACGACGTGGTCGAACTTGGCGGTGTCATCGCAAAAAAGAGCGATGGCGATGCCGGCCGACATATTGATCGAGCCTTTGTTGGCGGGACCGGCGAGATTCCAAGCGTTGGCGGTCGCGGGCCAGTAAACATTCAGGAAGAGGTTCTTGACCGCGGCCGTGTCGGCTTCCGTCCATCCAGACCAAGTGCCGCGCAGGATACTCGCACCGCCGGCATAAGCGTAAGCGGCGTCGCCGAGCGCAAGGCCGGCTTCGTTGCCGCCGAAGCTCGTCTGGGTGTTCGCCCACGCGATGAGGATCTCGCGAGCTTTTATGGCGTAATCCTGGTTGCCAGTGAAATACCACAACCGCGCATAATTCCAGACGGCGCCCATGTCCTTGCCCCAAGCGGTGAGGTTCAAGTTGGGATTACGAGTAACGGTCGCATACGGCTGCGGCACGTAATTGGGATTCCACGTGGCCAGGAGCTGGGTGTAGCCGGTTTTCCAAGGCTCCTTGTCGAGATTGGCCTTGATGTAATCCAGGTCTTGCCTGGTGGCGGGGATGCAAGGGTGATCGAAAGCGCGCGCTTGCGGCGCTTCGAACGCTAGCAGGAGGAGGGATGCTCCGAGTGACAGGACCGATTTTATTCGTTTCATGCTCTGAGTTAGGGTTCCGGGTTAGTGTGTTGGTTTTTGCTCAAACTCGATTCTCCGTGAGTAAGTCTGACGGACGGTGGGGGCGGGGCAGCGGCGACCAAGTCCGGGCGGGAGCGCGCAGTGGCGCCCGCCGACGAGCAAGAATCAGCGCGCGTCTGGGCTGGCTGGTGCCGGCTGCTGAGGTGTGCGCCCTGTTTCCGCTAGCGAGCAGGTGGGAAGGGAAAGTTCGGGCGGTAC
Source organism: uncultured Prosthecobacter sp. (assembly GCA_966125105.1). GTDB lineage: Bacteria > Verrucomicrobiota > Verrucomicrobiia > Chthoniobacterales > Chthoniobacteraceae > SXWH01. The sequence goes on along the minus strand of CBHXZU010000260.1, from coordinate 4,472 downwards.
TGATGAGGGTCGCGGGCGTCGGTTGCTAGCCGCCGCCCGAGATACTCCGAATGCTCATCTCGTTATTGTTGCTCGGGCTACTCCACGTATTGGGATGCGCGGGCGGTGCTGAATCACTGTGGCCGACGCCGACGGGCCATTGTGAACATGCCCATTCCGGCGAGCAGGTTTAAGCAACTGGCGGGTTCTGGAACGACGTGCACATAGATGTCGCCGACGCTTTCTGCGCCATTCGCGGCCGTGCCGATGATGAACTCGGCGAACAGTCCCGATGCGAGGTTGCTCCCCGATAGTCCCGAGGATACGAGCCCCGTCGTGCCGTCGAAGCTCAATCCCGTCCACGTCGTGGCATCAAAGCTCGTGTCGTAGAGCTTGTAATAGCCCTCGGCGCCCGTCCCGAGGAAGTTCACCGTCGTGGAGTTGAATGCAAAGTCGCCCGCGGCCGCGGCTGTGAGCGCAACGAGATCGCTGCTGCCTGCGGCGATGCTGGCGAGCGAAAGATTGGGGGCGGCCAACTCGAAGCGGAGTTCCGCTCCGCTCAGCATCGCCCCAGTGCCGGTTGTGCCACCGAAGTCGAAAGTGAGCGTGCCAATGCCGGAGGGTGAAACACCAGGAGCCACCGCTCCGTTGATGGAGATGCCAGCAAAATTGCTTGGAGCAATTCGCCCTGTTCCAGCGAGCACTCCCGAGATCCCCACCGACAAATTCCCTCCGCCAGTGGCAGAGCCAGAAGCGTTCGAAACCGCGAGCACTCCCTCCGTAACAATCGTGTTCCCGGTGTAGGTGTTCGCCGCGCCGAGATTCAATGTGCCCGCGCCTTGTTTCACCAAACCACCGTCGATTGCCGCCGCGCCGCTGTGGGCAAGGACGGTGTTGATGTTCGCGTCAAAGCCATTGGTGTCGATGACTGCTCCGCCTTCCTTCACATTCGTAGTGACCACCTGGAAGTTCCCGGTCGTAGCGGTCTCAAACCAGCCGGCGCCGCTGGTCTGACTGGCGAGCGCCTTGAGTATGCCGCCGTTGAAATTGAAGGTCGCAGTGCCGGACCCAACCGCGCCGCCGCCGCTTCCGTCGCGCACGAATTGGCGGCTCGTCTCCAGCGTTCCTCCATCCAGGTTGAGGAGACCCGTCGCATTGTCTCGCCCCAGCGCGACGAAGTTTAGCGGATTCTGCAGCGCCGTAGTGCCAGCATGGATCGTGGCTGTGCCGGAGGAAATCGTCAGAACGCCGACGGCAGTATTCACGTTATTGCCGAGCGTAAGCCCGGTGTTGCCGCCAACCGTCAGTGTGCCGCCGTTTACCAGCAGCGTGCTCGTGCCGGCGGTATTCTGCCCGACAATCGAGCCGGGCTTTGTCGTATGCGTCGTGCCGAGAATCGTCAGCGCGCCACCCGTGGGAACCGTCAGAGAGCTGTTTCCCGCGACTGTGAGAAAACCAATGTTGCTTCCCCCTCCCCCATCGATCGTCGTGGACCCAGTGATGTCGAGCGTTCCGGCAGAAACAAACAAGTTGTTGCCAATCGTATTCGTCGCAGAAAGCGTCAGCTTCCCTGCACCCAGCTTGCTTACGGCGCCCGCACCAGGGTTGCTGGTGATGGTGTTGCTGACGGTGAAGTCATTGCTGCGGTTGAAGCTTAGGGTGCCATTGTTGGTCACATCAGCTGATCCGAGAGTGCCGGTGGTCCCGCCGTTTCCGACCTGCAGCGTGCCGGAATTGATCGTCGTGATTCCCGAGTAAGTGTTGCTCCCGGTAAGCGTCAGCGTGTTGTTGCCGACTTTGATGAATCCGAATGACCCACCGCTTTCACCGATGTTTCCGCTGATGGTCGCAGCCGAGCCATTCGCTCCGATATTCGAATTGGCCATCAGGGTGACAGCGCCCATCTGATTGGCGGCGGCTTCAAGTCGCAGGGCGCCGAGGCCTTCCACGTTGCCCGTGCCGAACAAACGCACTGCGGCCCCATAATTACGCGCCTGGTTTAGGTAAAGCGTGGCGCCACTTTGGACGTCCACGGTTGCGCTCGAGGAGAGCACCGTCGCTTGTGAGGCGGACGTGAAACGCACTTTGCCGCGATTGCCGGTGGAGCCGGCCTGGACACTCAGCGTGCCAGTAAAGAGGCTGAGATCCCCGCTGAAATTCACCGAACTCCATCCATTGGTATGGAGTGCGCTCGGCCGGGCCTGGAGTGTGCCGGAACCGGAAATGGAGTTTGCGATGGTCAGAACCCGTTCGGCACCGGCCGCGCCCGTGCCATCGTCGTCGATAGAAAGGAAACCGCCGGCGTTGATCGTAACCGCGCTGGTTCCAAGTTCAGTGGCGGCAACTGCGCCGGTGGCGACGCCGAGGTGCGTGATTTTCAGCGCGCCGCCGGAAATTGTCGTCGGGCCGGTGACGGTATTGTTTCCGGTCAAGGTGACGATCCCCGTGAGGGTGTTGTCCAACGTAATGGCGCCGATCGTCAGCCCCGCTGCCGAAGTGACATCATTTAGCGGAGTGCCAGTGAAAAGAGCGTCGTTCCCGCTGTTGAAGAGCGTGTCGGTTCCATCATCCAACCAATTCGAAGTGACGGTGTCCCAAGTGCCGCTGGCAGACCCGGTCCATGTATCGGTGGCCGCTTGCGACCATGATGTGGCGGAAAAGATGGCGAGGCAGAATGTGGCAACGTAGTCTTTGGTGTGGCGCCGTCGACGGTGTTTCGGCTGAAGGGAAGGCAAATGCGGCATGAGTTGTGGGGGACACGCGCAAGGCCACCGCGAAACCCGCCAAGTTTTTGCGGAACCCTGTATTTTTCTGCGTCACTACAATTCACTTCGGCCATTCACCCAATCTTTCAAACCGCAGTCTTCAAGCTGAAGGACTTTGGGTGAGTCGTTCGCCGTAAAACAGAAGTTACTTGGCGGTTCCGTCGGCAGGAATGACGGCCTCTGCCTCCCGCAGAAGGATCGTGGCGAAGACCCAGTCATACCAAAGCCCTACCCTCGACACGCCGCGTTGGAGTCCTCGAGTGGAAAGATCGCCGATCAAAGAACGCGCGCGGGCGACGTGTTCGAGAGCTTCCTTGGGTTTCCCATTGTGGCGGCACGCCAGTGCGAGGATCAATCGGACGGTCGCGTTCCGAGCGGAATTGTCATTAGGCCCCAAACCGTCGCGACACGCTTGTTCCGCTTTGGCGAACTCTCCCGCGCGGTAGTACCATAGGGCATATGGAATGGCGGCCCAATTGCTTCGGACTACCGCTGGTTGCGCGGTGGTCCACGTCTCCACGGTGAGTCCAAGTGGCTGCATGAGTGACAGCGTATCTTCCCGCACTGCCGTGAGCAGGCAGGTCTTGAGGATCCGCCCAGCGGCGTCGCCATTCGTTTCATTCGCAAATCGAACGGCGGCGTCCCGGCGGAACCGCTCATAGCCGGTCAGATCGCCGCTCTCCACCAGCACAACCCCGCAGGATTGGAAATCGAGAGTCACCGCTCCCCACGGGTCAAGTTTGTCGATCTCCACCAGGGCAGTATAGCGCCGAGCCGATTCCGCCCAGCGCTCTTGCAGCGCGAGCCATTCGCCGACAGCACGCAATGCAGTGATCCCGTCCAGACTCGGTCTTTTTGGTTGCACCTCCATCGCCTCGAGCACTCGGGCGGCTTCCTCGTAGTTCTGCTGTTTGACGAGGATCGCCGCCTCGGAGAGTTTCTCTCGCGATTCGGCCTGGCGACGAAGGGCGGCTTCGTTTTCGCGTGCGTTTTCTGCCTTGAAGTACATCCAGGTCGAGGCACCCAGTCCCGCGATCAATGCAAGGACGACGAAGGAGCCCGCGGCAAACGCTATGCGGTGGCGGCGAATGAACTTGCGCAGCAGGTACAGCCGGCTGGGCGGCCGCGCCACGACCGGTTCGTTCTTCAAGTGGCGCTGAACGTCGATCGCAATTCCGCTCGCAGCCTGATAGCGCTGGGCACGCTCCTTTTCGATCGCCTTCATCACGATCCAATCGAGATCGCCCTTGAGGCGGGAAATCAGCTTCGCGGGATCGACTTGCCGACGATTCGCGATCACCGCCAGCTCCGGTGGAGCGAGTTTCCCGAGGACCGTCGATGGCCGAGGCGGTTCCTCTTCCTGCAGGGTCCGCCGCATTTCATCAATCCCGGAGCGGACGAGCGTCGCGGGATCAAACGGCGGCCGACCGCAGAGGATTTCGTAAAGAAGAACGCCGAGTGAATAGATGTCACTGCGAGTGTCCACGTCCCGGGCGGACAATTGTGCCTGCTCCGGGCTCATGTATGCCGGAGTTCCAACGAGTTGTTCGCGGCCGGTGATCGCAGTTTCGTCGGTGAGTTTGCCTTCGATCGCCTTTGCGATGCCGAAATCGATCACCTTCGGCACGGGCACACCGTCTTGCAGTGTGATCAGGATATTCGACGGCTTGATGTCGCGGTGAATGACACCCTTCTGGTGCGCGTGCTGGATCGCGTGACAAACCTGGA
>CBHXZU010000259.1:0-7939 GCA_966125105.1 uncultured Prosthecobacter sp. | reverse complement strand
TGGGCCAGAACCCTCAGCCACTCTCGATAAGAGCGGTGGCACCTTTAAGTGGGCTCTGGAGGAGCGTCAACGGATTTCTTTCCTGTAAAGCGGATCATCAAAAGGTGACAAACGTGACAATACATAAATATGCAGCCCGCCGTGTAATAACGTCCTAAAAAGCGCGTAAACCCTAGTAGGTGCTTCACTGCCGTCCTGACGGACTAACGGTAGTGGGGCGCGGGGAAAGCCGGGTCGTTTTGAAGGGGCGACCCGGCCTCAGGGGAAAGCCGCTCGGCAGGGGTGCCGGGCGGCTTTCGATTTGTACCGGGAGTACTTCCGCGCTGAAAATCAGCGACTTACGCAGGCCGCCTACACGCTCAAACTCCCGGCGAGCCTTTGATGACCTGGTACCCTCGCGCTCACCCGAAATTATGAGCAGCCTGGTTCCGGATGCGGACATCCCTAGGGCATTGGGGTGTATCAGATTCAAACCGCCTCCATTTCATGACAACTTAGCCATGGGCTCCAACGGAGCTCCGCATTGCGGGGAACACGTAGGTCAATGAAGCGATCTCAGGAGATTTCGAGTAAAGGGGCACCTCGAGATTCTCGAGGACAATCAGAGTCTCCGAGTGATTTAGAGCTAAAACTCCCCATCAAGCTGCTATCCATTAGCGCGTTACGTGGAATCACCCTATGACGCCTCAAGCGCGTAGTTCCGAACATCGAGCGGCCTTCGTAGAGGTCGGAGCGCAACGAAGAACGAGCGGAGAAGGTGTTTCGGCGGTCGTCCCGTCTCAATTAAACAACTTGGGCGAGCGTCGCTGAGGTCTCAGTGCGACGCGAATTGATCCGGGCGAGACTGTCGGGGATCTTTGCGCGACACAAAAGGACTTGGGCGAGTGTCATGGAGGTCTCTGCGCGTCACAAAACGACCTCGGCAAGTGTCAGTGTGGTCTGTGCGCGACAAAAAAGTAGTTGGGCGAGGCGTCCGGGGGTCCTTGCGCGACAAAGAACAACTTGGGCGAGCCTCGGATCGGTCGTCCGCGCGATGAACATTTCCTCCATATCCTCCCGCCCTTTACGTCAAGAAGACCGTTAGAGCGCCCACTGAAGGGCTTGCTCTTCGGTGCAGAACCGGATGAATCCCCGTCCACCCGGCCGGCCGTTTCCACTGAGGCCAAGCCCTCCGAACGGCAATGTGCTCGGGGAGAAGGTGGTCGGCAGATTGGCGTAGATGTTTCCCGTCCTCACCTGATCGGCCAAGTCGTGGAACACGGCGGGATCCCGGGTAAAGATCGACGTCGTCAGTCCGAACGGCCCCGAATTCGCCAGTTCAATAGCCGTTGCCGTGTCTGAGAACGACTGGATTTCGAGAATTGGCGCAAATGGCTCGGCGGCGACGTCCCCGGATCCGCGACGGATCGCGGGCGAGACGTAATTGCCGCGTTTGCCCGCGACATCCAGCCGCACCTCGCCAGGCAAAAGCCATTCGGCGCGATCGGCAACCAGCCGTTCGTAGCGGTCGACCGCGGCTTCGCTGATCAACGGTCCCAGCTTGGTTTTGGCATCGAGTGGATCACCCGGCTTATACCGCTTAACGGACTCCATGAGCGCAGATTCAAACGCCGGAGCGACGGACGCATCGACCAACACCCGACTCGTCGCGTTGCAACGCTGCCCGCAGGTAAGACAGAAGCCGTCGGCCACGGCCTCCGCTGCTTTCAACACGTCCGCATCACGACAAACAATGGCTGCGTTTCGTCCGCCAAGTTCCAGCGCCAGTTCCTTCGAGAAATCTTCGGCCAGGGCACGCGCCAGCGCTCTCCCCGCAGCGACCGATCCCGTAAAGCAAACCGCCCGCGCGCGAGGATCCACAGCGAGCGCCTTCGCCTCCTCCGCGCCCCCTTGCACCAGGTTGAAAACACCCGGCGGCAGCGCTCGCGTCATAATTTCCGAGTAGCGCGCCGCGACGTTTGCCGCGAGAGGCGACGGCTTAAATACGACGGGATTTCCAGCGAGCAGGTGCGCAACGGTGGCCCCGTGGCCCAGGTGCAGCGGGAAATTGAAAGGCGCGATGACCACGGCGACTCCCCGCGGGATCCGCCGCACGCTTGCCGGATGCGGCCCATCGGCGATCGTCTTCTCCGCAAGATGCTCATGCGCATCACCGATCGTGAGATCGATCTTTGCGATGACTGCGCCGGCTTCGCCGAGAGCCTCGATCATCGGCTTGCCGGTCTCCAGCGCGATCCCTCGCGCTAATTCCTCCCGTGCATCCGTGAGTTCTCCCTGCGCCAGCCGCAAACGGGCGCATCGTTCATCGAGCGAAACCTTGCTCCAAGCAACCGACGCGGCCTGAGCTGCAACGAGCGCGGGCTCGATCGGCGTGGCATGGGTTTCGGGAAACTCGAATGAATGATCGCCCGGGCTCCGATTACGCCAGCTAGCTGCCATACACCTCCATATACGCGCGGAACGTGTTCACGTGCACCTGCACAACTTTGCGAATGTCCTTGGTGTAACCGCCCGCCAACACCCATGCGACCGGGATTCGCGCCGCGAGGGTAAACTCGAAGACTGCCCGGTCGCGCGCGAGGAGATCGTCGTGATCGAGTTGCAGCGGCGAGTACGGGTCTTCGTGGTACGGATCAGCACCCGCCTGGAAGAGGAGCAGATCGAGCTTTGCTTCGCGCAGCAGCGGGAAAGCCTTCTCAAGCGTTTCCAATAGGGTGGCGCGATCGCATCCCGCCGGCAGCGAGAACGAGAGATGATTCTCACCATCGAGATGCCGAAGCATCCGCACGTCGCGATACGGCATGTTGTTTCGGTAATCGTTGCCGTAAACGGACACTTGGAACAGGTGCCGGCGCGATGCTGCGAGCTGAGCCGTTCCGTTGCCGTAATGAAGATCCAAGTCGAGCACGCCAATCCGGCGCGCCTCCCCACTGGCCACCAGCGCATCGGCCGCCACAACCAATCCATTGAACGTGCAGAATCCTTCGCCGTGGTCCTCGCACGCGTGATGAAATCCACTCACCAGCGCGGCGCTCGCCCCATCACGCAATGCCTGACGCGCGGCCGCGAGGCAACCACCATTCGTCAGGCACACGCTCGGGTAAAGCTGCGGTGACCACGGGAACTTCTGCGATTCCGCAAGATCCCGCGGCTCGCCAGTGCGAATTGCGTCGATGTATTCACTCGTGTGCACGCGTTCCAGTTCGCCGCGAGTGACAGGCTCAGGCTCGGCGAGCTTCACGCCGGAGAACCGCTTCACTTCCTCCGCGACCAGGCCAAACTTCGCCATCGGCATGACGTGATCGCCGAGCGGCGCAGCGTATCCCGGGTGGTAGAATGCAGTGAGCATTTACGGATGAGTCGGCGGAAGGAGCGCAATCGCGGCCTTCGGATTTGCATCGTAGTGGTCGAGACAAAGCCGGGCGTGTGCCATGTCGCTACGCCGAAACTGCGCGCCGTACATCGAGTAGAGCGCGCGCACCCAGTGCTTCACGCGTTCCGCGGGAACGAGGCGCTCCCCTTCTCTGCCGACTTGGCGCACGATGAGTTGAAACGGCAGCGGGCATGGCCCGCCACTCGCGTCGATCACCGCGACCTCGCGGAAATCGGGCTGATGATAGCGCGCAAAGCCCGGCTCGACCTTCAGGTAACCGGCGCGCTCGTAAGCCTGGAGACGAATCGCGCGCTGCGGATCGGAGCCGTCGTCGTATTCCATCTCCCCAACGAGGGTGATGGGTGCAAACGGCGCGCCATGTCGTTCGGCGACTTCGCGAGCGACCAGGATCGGCACCGCCCGCATCCAGCCAGCAAGCCCGCTCCGTCGCCAAGTCGGCGCGACGAGCACGTGGGAAAGGTGGACGACGACTTCATTATCGACCCACACCGCCGTGTGATCCCGGACCGCCGCAATCTGGCCATCCTCTTCCCGCGCGACGACCATCTCATACTGCATGTTGGTTGTGTGAGCGAAGCGGGCCGTCAAAGTCGCGATGGTCTCCATCTCGTGCTTCGCGCCGAACTCGCCCCATAGCGCCGCGTAGGGTTCGTTGAATGCGGGGTCTTCCGTGCTCCGGATGCGTTTCCACGAAAAGCTCGCGGGATCGAGCGCGGCTGATTTGCCGTCGCCCGGCGCAAGCAATTCGGGTGTCAATCCCTGCACAGAAACAGTGTCCAACAGCCTCCGCGCAAAGGCAACACGCTTGGCGCTCGGCGAAAATGTCTCTGACCGTCGAGAACCCCTCCCAAAAGACGCCGATGAGTAGAATTCTTCCGGAGCTCCAATACCGGAAAGCATTCGAGCGTGACGGAAGCATTTCCAAACCGAAGCCAGGATCCGCAGCCCCAAGTGCTCCGATGTCGGACCCGTGGCGGGGAGCAGAAAACCCCGGTGCTAAAACTGCAGACACACCGTTTTAAGTGCCGCGTACCATGTACAAATCCGCGGACACGGTGTGTTGAACAGCCGCCTACACAGTTTATTTTGCAGAAACGCTGTTTATTTTGCGCACACGGTTGGTGTGGCACGAAACTACATTGTGTCGGAAAGCAGAAACGGTGTTTTCAAACGCGGAAACATTGTTTTTTTCCGAAACACGGTGGTTTGAAACGTCCGTGCATGGATCACGGACGCGCCACGGTGGCTTAAATTCCTCCACCCACGGTTCATTTTCGATTCGCCACCTCCCGAACCGGATCCGACAGGGTGCGAGAACGATCCGGCGGATGCTGAATCCGTTAAATCACTGCCATTGTAGGCAAAGCGCCTGACTCGCTTGAGCGAAAATGGTCAAAGACTCCGCACTCGACGCTTCAGCGAAGAGCCGCCGTATCGTCTGGCCGGCTTAATCCGCGAAATGCTCCACCCGCAGCAGGCGCGGCATGCCTTTCACGCACGTGAGCGCCTGGATCTTGCCGAGCGCATCGCGCATCGCCGCATGCGATGCATCGTGCAGCATGAGGATCAGCTCCGCCTGCTCGCCCGTGCTTTCCGGCTGGATGATCGAACTGATGCCGATATTCGTGGCGCCAAGCACCCCGGCCACCTGCGCCAGCACGCCCGGCTTATCTTCCACCGGCACGCGCAGGTAGTATTGTGAAGTGATGGCATCGAGCGGCTTGGAGTCGCCGTAAAGACCGTGCGGCATGAAGCCACAATCGCGGCGTGGCGATTGCAATGCGGTGGCGGCTTCCGCGAGGTCGGCAATTACTGCGCTCGCGGTCGGATCCTGCCCCGCACCGCGGCCGTAAAAGACCGTTTCGCCCACCACGTCGCCGTGCACGCACAACGCGTTGTAGACGCCGTTCACGCTCGCGAGCACGTGCTTCTCGGGAATGAGGGTCGGATGCACCCGCACCTCAATCTGGCCGGCCGTCGCGGCCTTGATGATGCCGAGCAGCTTGATTCGATACCCAAGCTTCTTGGCAAAGCAGATGTCGCGAGCCGTGACGTTCTCAATTCCTTCGACAAATACCTTGGCGGGATTGATCCAGGTTCCATAGGCGAGCGATGCGAGAATGATCGCTTTGTGCGCGGCGTCCCAACCGTTCACGTCCAGCGTCGGGTCCGCTTCCGCGTAGCCCTGTGCTTGCGCTTCCGCGAGCGCGTCGGTGTAGGAAAGGCCCGCTTCCGTCATGCGGGTGAGGATGTAATTCGTCGTCCCGTTGATGATGCCGTGGATGGAATTGATGTGGTTTACCACGAACGATTCTCGCACCGCCTTGATGATCGGAATGCCTCCCGCCACCGCCGCCTCGTAAAACACCGGGACCTGCTTCGCGCTCGCGAGGTCGAAGATCTCTTTCCCGTGCTCGGCGAGCAGCGCTTTGTTTCCCGTCACCACCATCTTGCCCGCCTGGATCGCTCGGAGGATGAGCGAGCGCGCTTCCTCGATGCCGCCCATCAGTTCCACCACGACCTGCACTTTCGGGTCGTCCACCACGTCGTGCCAGCGCGAGGTGAAGAGCGAAGCCGGCGCATCGACGCTGCGCGTTTTCTTCAGATCGCGCACCGCGACCCGCTGGATGACGAGTTCCAAACCGAGGCGCTGCGTCAGGAGATCGCGATTCTGCGCAAGGTGTTTGAAAACGCCCGCTCCGACCGTTCCGAAGCCAGCGAGACCGATGCCAATCTGTTTCATGAAAAGGGGCGGACTATCGCGGCGCTTCCTTTCTCCGCGCAAGATGATAGTTGCGCGCCGAGGGCTCCCCGGCGCAGGTTCCCGCGCCTTGCGCTGACAACGCGGTCCGCCGCGAAGAAAGCGCCGTACGTCTTCCGTCATGCGCGCCGCGCTCTACACATACCGACTGCTCATCCTGGTCGCGATGGCCTTCCTCCTGCGCCAGCACGCCGTGCGCATGCGGGTGGAATCGCTGCGCCCCGTCACCGTGGACGAAGTGCGTCACATCTTTCCGGCGGCCGATTCGCTGGAGATCGATCCCAGTGAGCGCGGCGGGTGGGACGTGCGCGACGCGGCCGGCGCGTCGATCGGGTACCTTGTGCAAACCGCACCGTTGTCCGATTCGATCGTCGGTTATCGCGGATGGACGAATGGGCTCATCGCCTTTTCTCCGGATCTGCATGTGCTCGGCGTGCGCATCCGCTCGAGCCAGGACACGGCGGAACATGTGGGCGACGTGAAAGGCGATCCGTTTTTCCTCAAGACTTGGAACGGCAAGTCGTGGGACGAAGTCGCCGGACGCACGCCGGAGCAGGCCGGGATCGAAGGCGTGAGCGGCGCGACGATGACGAGCCTCGCGCTGGCGGAAGGAATTACGCGCCGGCTGCGCTCTGCGACTGATCAAGCCATCGCGCCGATTCCCTTCCGCGTGCAGGCTCGGGATATCGGCCTCCTCATCGTGATTGCCGTTGGCACGGTGCTGGCCTTGCGCGGAACGCGAGGGCATCCCTGGGTGCGGCGGGGATTCCAGCTCCTGGTCATCGCGTACATCGGCTTTATCAATGGCGATCTGCTCGCGCAAACGCTCATGGTCGGCTGGGCGCAACACGGCGCGCCATGGCGAGCGGCCCCGGGACTCGTGCTGCTGCTGGCCGCGGCGCTCGTGGTGCCGTGGACCACGGGGAAGCCGCTCTATTGCCAGCAGATTTGTCCGCATGGGCACATTCAGGAATGGATCGCCCGCCGGGCGCCGAAAAAGTGGCGCATCAAATTGCCTCGTGGCGTGGAGCGGGGCCTCCGATGGCTGCCGCCGCTGACCCTCGGCTACGTGCTAACGGTTACCTACCTCGTCCTGCCCCACGATCTGGCGAGCGTGGAACCATTCGATGCGTATCTGATTAAGTCTGCCGGCATCGCCACGATCACCATCGCGATCCTCAGCCTGATTGCCGCGTGCTTTGTGCCCATGGCCTATTGCCACTACGGGTGTCCGACCGGCTCGTTGCTCAACTTCGTGAGGCGTCATGGTGTGAACGATCACTTTGGCCGCCGCGAAGTCGTGGCTCTGCTGCTCGTGCTGTTCGCCTGGGGGCTGTCGCATGCCAGTGTCCCGTTCCACGACTGGATTACATCGCCGGCCAACCAGTTGTTTTGAGCGGCGTCGGCCGTCGCCCACTAAGCCAAACCGCCGGGACGAGTGAAAATCGGGGCCAAGCCGGCATCGGCTTGAGCCGACCGAAGTGCTCGAAACCGTGGGCGTGCACCACCTCACCCCACTCGCTCCACGCAAAAATGCTTTACGAGAACCAAATAAACTTTCCGCGCTAAGCTCCGCTGCCTATATCCGGCACGCCCCACGACCAGTTTTCTTCCCAGTAATCCGTCTCACAAGCCGCCCATCCCAACCTGTGAACTCGCCGCTTGCCAGATAGGTAACGCCCTCTATTCTCCGCCCCCCTTTACGCTTTTCTCCTCTACTTTATGGTATTGACTCTCGCCTCGCTCATCGAAAACGGCATTCCGATTTCCCTGGGCTGCGCCGC
>CBHXZU010000258.1:0-7954 GCA_966125105.1 uncultured Prosthecobacter sp. | reverse complement strand
CAAACTTCACCTCCGCGGAAAGCGAACCCTGCAAGTCGTTGACCGGCTGCGTGGCGTTGAACACGAGCGGACCCGCCGCCCGAAGAGAAACCGGCGCGCTCAAAAGTGCCGCGGCAATCAATCCCGCAACGGGCAAAACATGCTTGGTCGTCATCAGAGAGGGCAGTGAGGTTTCCCGATCAGAGCCCGTCAAGCAAAGCCGCGCCAGCTCGACGCGCGTGGGGATGTTGCGCCTGAAAACCGCGATCGCATGTGCGCGGGATGCATTTGAGGGCTGAAGACTCGATCTCATACCAGCACAGCGTCGGGCCGTTGGCCCTCAAACCATTTGATTTTCAATCCCGGCGCGTTGCGCATGTGCATGTGCGCCAAAGGCGCGATCCAACCCGAGCCCAGGGCAACGCCCTGGGAATTCGCCCCCGAAGAAGGATGAGCCCTGAAGGGGCGACTCAATCCCACACGTAACGCTCATCGAAGGGCACGTTGTGTTTCAGAAGAAATGCGCGGTATTCCTCCTGAAACGTCCTGCGACGATGATGCTCTTGTTGATCCGCGATGTATTGGCGAACGCTGGAGAGGTTTGATTCGGAAACGGCAAAAATCCCGTAGCCTGCTTGCCACGCAAATCGGTTGAAGCCGGGGAATGCAGATTTGATCCATTTAGATGATGTCTTCTTCACCTCCTCGACGGCTTTGCTCGCGGCGACCGTTCGCGAAAGCTCCATGAGGATGTGCACGTGATCCTCCACGGAATTGATCAACTCCGGTGGGCAACCGATGTTTTGCAAGACCGTCGCCATGTAGGCGTGCAAGTTTGGACGGACAGAATCCTCCAGTACTCGCTCTCGATCCTTGGTGCTGAAAATGAGGTGAACGTGGAGGCGAGCGAGCGATTGGGGCATGTGATTTTGGGGCGCCCTTTCAGGGCTTATGATCGTGTAGGGCCATTTCCTAGGGCGTTGCCCTAGGCTCGGGTTGGATCGCGCCTTCGGCGCACAGACGCAAGCGCTTATTGCGCAATTCGAGTGCGTCAAACTTGCGTGTAATTGCAAGGCCTGCGGGTGAGCACCCGGGCCTAATTTCCTGAACTCCTTGAACCCCTACGGGGTCGTTGCGCCGCGCGCTTTTGCTCCGCGCAGTTAGTCCTGAACCCACGCCATTTGACGGAAATGCCTACCGCTTCTTGTTTGGCGGATATGCTGGTCGACGGTCTCGCGGCCGCCTAGTCAACTCCCAGCGAACCATTTCATGAAACTTCTGTCGTTTGCCATCCGCTGCTGCGCCGCATTGGGAATCATCATTGCGCCCCAGCTCGCACCTCTCCGCGCAGCTGAAGTTCCGAATTTCGCGCTCCTCGACGACCAGGGGAAAAACCATGAATTGCACCGGGCGGATGGCCGGGCGGTGGTGCTCTTCTTCACCGGCGTCGGGTGCCCGGTCGCGCGCAAGAGCGCGGCGAAGCTGTTGGAGCTGAAGAAGCGGTTTGCAGACGACATCACGGTCTGGCTCGTCGCTTCCGAACTCGACGCCGATCGCGCGGCCCTCCGCAAGGAGGTCGAGGAGTTGGGACTGGGCGATCTGCCGGTGCTTCTCGATACCAAGCAGGCATTGGCCCAGGCGTTCGGCGTGCAGCGGACGGCGGAGACCCTGGTGATCGACACAAAGTCTTGGTCGATCGCCTACCGCGGCGCGCTGGATGATCAATTGACCGAAGGCGCGGAAAAGCCGGCGCCAACGGTTCGGTATGCGGAGCTCGCGCTTGGGGCTCTGCTGAAGGGCGAAGCCGCCCCGTATCCGCAAACCGCGGTGAAAGGATGCCTCCTGACCTTCGGGAAGAATGAAAACGAACGGGTCGACTATGCCAAAGAGGTCGCGCCGATTCTGAAGGCGCATTGCGTGACGTGCCATCGGGCGGGGGACATCGGGCCGTTTGCCTTCACCAGCTACCAGACGGCCAAACGCAAGGCGCGGATGGTGGAGGAAGTGCTGCTGACGCACCGGATGCCGCCGTGGCACGCCGATCCGCAGCATCGCAAGTTTGCCAATAACTCGGAGCTAAGTGCCGCGGAGACGCAAACGCTCCTGCTCTGGATCAAGCAGGGCGCGCAAAAAGGTGAGGGCGCCGATCCGCTCGCCGAACCGATGCCGGAAGCCGCCGAGTGGCCGTTGGGAAAGCCTGATTACATCGTGAAACTTCCGGAGCCCCAGGAGATCCCGGCAACGGGCGTGCTCGGTTATCGGCATGTAAAAATCCCCTCGCCGGTGCCGGAGGACGCGTGGATTTCGGCGGCGGTGGTGAAACCCGGCAATCGCAAAGTGCTCCACCACTGCATCGTGTTTGCGACCTTCGATGGCGCTGTGCGGGAGCCGGGCGGGCCGGGCGTGAAACTCGCGGGTTGGGCGCCGGGCCGCCTGGCCGCGCGGCTGCCGGACGAGACGGGACTTTTTCTCGGCCGCGGCGCGCAGCTGGATATTGAGCTGCACTACACAACCGTCGGCACTCCGCAGACCGACCAGACGGAGATCGGGCTCTATCTCCACCGGGAGAAGCCGAAGCTGGCCTATCGGACCGGCATGGCCATCAAGACAGATTTCACCATTCCTCCGAACGAGCCTGAAGTCAGCAGCTCTGCCACGTTCAGGTTTGCGAAGGAGTCGATCCTCTACAGCCTGACCCCGCACATGCACATGCGCGGCTCGCGCATGAAGTACGAGGCGCTTTATCCGGATGGCCGCCGGGAAACGCTGCTCTCCGTTCCGCGCTACGATTTTAACTGGCAAACCAGCTATCGCCTCGCCAAACCGCTGCGCATGCCCGCGGGGACGAAGATTGTTTGCAGCGGCGCCTTCGACAATTCGGCCAAAAACCCATTCAACCCGGATGCGACGAAGACCGTGAAGTGGGGAGACCAGTCGTGGGATGAGATGTTTATTGGGTACATTGGGTATGCGGAAGTGGGTGGGGCGGGGAAGTGAGGGGAAGTTGGCCCGCCAGGGGACACTAGTCTGAGCTCCTTTAGGAGCGGCCTGTTTATAGCAATCTGCGACAATATGCGATGAGCTCCGTTAGGAGCGAAATAGTATCGCCGGGAACTCTCGGGACCTCGCTCAGGTGAGACGTCCGCAGCTTATGTCGCTCCTACGGAGCTCTCCGCTTCAACGGATGGCCGAGCTATAAACAGGGCGCTCCTACGGAGCTGAGAACGTATCGCTCCTGCGTCATTTCCGCTGCGGGCTTTGTTTTCGAAGGCGATTCAGCGCTTCCGACGCCACGGAGGCGACTGCGGTCACTTGATCACGAGGAACTGCTTCGCCATGTAGAAAGTTTCCTGCGCGGGCCACGGCAGCGACTTTACTTGCGCCGCGAGTGCCGGGACTTCCAGATTGTCCAAAGTGACCGAGACCAGCATCAGCTGCTTTTTCTGCTGCGCGTAGACCACCTTGAGCCAATGCGGACCGGCAGCAACGGGGTGCTTTGAGATCACTTCACGAATGCGCTCCGTCATTGCGTTGAGGCCTTCGCCCCCGCCATCAACCTCGCCGCGAGCCAGCAAATCTCCCTGGATGAACTCGCGGTCGCGGCCAGCGATGGTGATCTTTTGAACCACTTGGTGCGGATCGTCCGAATTAATGAAAGCCTTGTAGACGGTGTGAAAGGTGGTGAGGACAAAATTAGTCAAGCAGTCGCCGATCGCCTTTTCCTCCGTGTCACCGATCCCAGCAAGATACTCGATAATCTCTGCCCCGGACGGCAGCGTGATCCGAAATTCCAGTTCCACGGAGACCGGCCCACTCGGGTTCTTCTTCACGTCGTAAGTCGCCGCTCTCAATCGCAGGGAATTTCCCGCAACACCCACGCCACGGTCATCAGCCTCCACCCATTTTTCGCCATGCACTTTCAGCCATTCAACGAAGAACTTCTCCATTTGGGGTGACTGCCGAACTGGCGATGGTGGTGGTTGGACTGGTGTTTCGGCCTGACGCGGTTCGCAGCCCGTGAGGCTGAAAAGAAGGATTGGCAGCAACAAAGTGGGGACGAGCTGCCTCAAGGAACATTGAGGAATACGCATTGCACGCTTCACTCTGAACGTATCGCAAAAGCGGACAAGACAAAGGACCGCAATGGTCCGTAGGTCGGTGTGTCGACCAGCGACCATCTTCAAAGGAGAAGGAGCTTTCGCTATCCACCGTCAATCTTTTCACCGAGAAAAAGCGGTCGCTCGCGCAACCGCGCCGATGAGGCACCAGGCGTAATTCCAGCATGGAGGGTGGAATCAATACACGTGCCGGATTGCCGACGGAATGCGCGATGAGAGCTGGGGTGATGCCAATCTGCCCGGCGTGGCGCGGAACTAATGGCGACGGCCTTTTCTATTTGGCTGAAGTTCGAAAGAATGAGAGCAAAGGCTAACCCGCTGCACCCGACGCCTGCAGCGGGGAGGTTGCAGTAGATGGAGCATCTTTCTTTCGACGCTGTGGCGCAGCGAGCCCGCGACACCCGCCAATGACCACGGCGGTTTTTTTTGGAGAGCGTGGTTGGGTGGAGCGGAGTTCTTGCCATTCAATGGCAACGATTTTAGGAACCGATGCATGCGCTGGCGCAAAGTTGCGATTGGTTCCTTGCTCGCTGGTATGGCTAGCCTAAGCGCGCGACAAACTGTCATGTCTGCCGATTTGAATGAACGGATTAGAGCGGTTATCGACGCGCAAAAAAAGGACAATGATTCGGGAATCGATGTTGTTGCGAACGTCGCATATGAAGTCCGTGTGCACAAAGTGATCGAGCCCTTGGTGGACGGGAAGCGGATCTGGAAGAGAACGGTGAAGGGCTTGGAGGGATGGGATAGCGTCCTGGTCCGTCCCTGGGCCAAGAAAAAGCGACAGCCTAATGAACCTTATTATGCGCTGATCGGGACCGTCGACGGGAATGAGCCTGCGCGCTTGGTCGAATACGATCCGGAGAGCAGCGCTCCAGCATTGTATATCCCGAGACGCAGCGGGCGGCTGCATTGTTACTTCAATGACTGGCCGTCGCGTTACGACAATAACCAGGGGAAGATTCAAATTGCATTGCGCCCGGTTCCGAAGATTGCACCGGGCAAGTGAGTTCTCGATAAACTCATCGCTTCAACTGGCGCGAGCTATGGGCAGGTCCGGCTTTTTGACGGCGTCTTCGGTGCTCGATTCGAAGGCCCGGTGGCGGAGTTTTCCGCTTTGCCGGAAGCCGGCTCGCGCGGTGCCTTCGTTGCAAGTCGGTTGCGCAATTCTTCGGCACGCTTCCTGGTGAATGCGGCTCGTTTCTCCCATTCCAGAGCATCTCGCCGGCCGCGCCATTGCGACTCTTCCTCCTCCAGCAATTCCAGCCCATTTGCAGAGAGCTTTTGCCGGAGTTGTTCATAAACGCGATTCAACTCCCGGTCGGCTGCAGCCGTTTCCTCGATGGTGAGCTTCACGTTTTCGAACGCCATGCTGCCGTGTTGGAAGATGGATGGCGTGTTTTGCCGGCGCGCTGTTTCGATGAGGCGGTGGAGTTCCGCGGGCGGATGTTCCTTTGCCGTGTATCGCTGGAGCTTTTCGTCGAAACGGAATAGGAGCTGGCGCTGAATGATGGTCGATACGCCGTTCGATGGCATCCGCGCATGCTCCTGCTGCACCGCCAGCGCAAGGGGCTCCCGTGGGCCGAGCCGCACAAAATAGACGATGCTCTCGGTATTGCTCCTGTCACCCTCGAGGGGCCAATCGAACAAATGTTCAAATGGCTGTGCTCCGCTGACGGCAAGGACGGATGCGCTTCCGTCCCAACGATAACCCGCGCCACAACTCAGCCCGAGCACGAACTGTCCCGGATGGATTTCCACCATGACGGCATCATCCATCTCAGCAGGACAGGACCTGCCGCTCGTGAAGTCCTCAAACCCTTGAGGGGCTTTCCATAGAACTTTCCCGTCCTTGGCAGAGACGAGCGCGAGCTGCGAGACGTTGGTATGCGCTCGAGGACCCTGCTCGCCGACCGAATGCAGCAACAACCACGCTGGCCTAGCGGGATGCTGGAAATCCACGGTTCGCTGCGCGCTGAGCAGCACTGGCTCGTCGTGCAATTTGATGGACGGATCTTGAGATGCTTCACGGCTGAACTTGAGCGCTTCCGCGTGGGCTGCGCGGCGAGCATGTGGCGGAGGGGAGCCGCCATGAAGAAGAGGCCTGCGGTCTGCCGGCCACGCGTGAGACAAGGTGAGCAGCAGAGCTACGATCTGGCTGGCGAAACGCCCGCGCGCAGTGAAGATTCGGCCCAAAAGTGGGTGATGGTTTTTTTGGGTCAACAAGGTGTGCGAGCTGGAGTTCACTTCATAGGATACGAACGATCAGGCCGCTTCTATCGTGCTGGGCGAACGAACCCATTTCCCGGCGGTCCATGGACGAGTTCGCAAAGCAATCTGGCTGAGGTGATCATCTCCGGTCGGAATGAACCCAGATACCGGTGACGCAGTCTATAGAACACTCGGTCTTCGGGCGATCGGACCGACGCGTTTCTCCGCATTGCGCTCGAAATGGGTCCAACCGTAATCTCGGCGAATGCGAAACCTTCTTGTTCCCATACTTTCCCTCTCCCTCTGCATGGCGTCCGCCTTCGCCGACGACATTGCGGTATACCGCGGGACCTGGCGCTTCACCGCCGACGCGCAGGATGCGACAATCTTCCCGCCGACGCTGAAGGCGTATTTCGTAGTAAACTACACGACTGGCGAATCCGCCCAGTTGGTCTACTTCTCGAAGAATGGGAAGAAGATCGTTCCCGCCGGCGGGGCGATGAATAACTCGCGCGCTACGCTACCGAACGGAAAGACGGCCACCGTTTTCGCCGGCGGCAGCCTGGATCAAACGAGCGCAATCGACTTCGGCTACACTTCGTTTTTCTACCGCGGAACCGATGTTTCACTGTTGGTGGAGACCAGTCCGGCGAAGCGCACCATCTTGCGGCCGCGCGCGTTCGTGGCGACCTACCATAACGTCCAGGCGAACCCGGACGATCCGACCCGTCTGCAAGCCGCCACAATGTCCTTCTCATTGGACGCGGCGAAAACCGTTGCTGCCAATAACGCGGACAAACCTCTTGCGGACGTGGTTCTGGAGATCCAGCAAGGTCTGGTCGCGCAAGGCTACTCTCCGCTGAACTAACGAAGCGGCCCAACGCGCTGGCACGCTGGAATGCTGAAGGCATTCAGTCATCCAGCCCGGGAGTGCTTTGCTTCAACCGGAGCTGGGTGTGTCCCGGGCGAAAACAACGCCGAAACTCGTCGAATCAGCGATGATCGCCAACGCGTGGGGTGGTTTTCGAAATTGCCGTCATCCTTTTCGCCGAGACCTCCCGAACAGGGTCTTAAGCTCGGGGTTCATTGCTTCCCACGGTGCGCTCGATTCGCCGATCGGGGATCAGCCACATGAGCGCGACGAGTGCATAGAAAGTAATCGCGATCCACGGTTGGACGAACGCGAGGAGGGCGGCGCCAAGGTAGAGCACCATCGAGATCTTTCCCTTCCAATCGCGCCCAACGGCAGCCCGGAGCAGCGAATCGCGCCCTTGGCGCGCGATGATCACCTTTTGCAAAATGAGGTAAGCGATTGCCGCCATGAACAGCACGAGGCCGTACACAGCGGTGGGAACGGGGGCGACGTGGTTCTCGCCCATCCAGCCGGTGGCAAAGGGGAACAGTGAAAGCCAGAAGAGCAAATGCAGGTTCGCCCACAGGATGCCGCCGCTCACGCTTTTGACGGTGTGAAACATGTGGTGATGGTTGTTCCAGTAGATGGCGACGTACAGGAAGCTGAGCACGTAGCTTAGGAAAACCGGCAGCAACGGCTTGAGGGTGTCGAGATCCGCCCCGTGAGGCACTTTCAATTCCAGCACCATGATCGTGATGATGATGGCGATGACGCCATCGCTGAAGGCCTCGAG
>CBHXZU010000257.1:0-7981 GCA_966125105.1 uncultured Prosthecobacter sp. | reverse complement strand
ACATCAACAAGATCATCGCCGACGAACTCGAAGGCCTCGACGCGTGCGACCAGGTGACCGTCGACAACGTGATGCTCAAGCTCGATGGCACGGCCAACAAGGCGAAGCTCGGCGCGAACGCCATCCTCGCCGTTTCGATGGCCACGGCGCATGCGGCGTCGGGCCAACTCGGTCAGCCTCTGTTCAAGTATCTCGGCGGACCCAACGCCAAGGTCCTCCCCGTGCCGATGATGAACATCATCAACGGCGGCGCGCACTCGGACGCTCCGATCGATTTCCAGGAGTTCATGGTCATGCCGAAGGGCGCGAAGTCCTTCAGTGAAGCAGTGCGCTGCGGTGCGGAAATCTTCCACGCGCTCAAGGGCGTGCTCAAAGGTCGCAATCTCAGCACCGCGGTCGGTGACGAAGGCGGCTTCGCCCCTAACCTCAAGGACGCGAACGACGCGCTGGAGACCATCGCGGAAGCGGTGAAGAAGGCCGGCTACAAGTTTGGCAAGGACGTGTTCATCGCCCTCGACGTGGCGAGCTCGGAATTCTACGACAAGGCGAAGAAGCAATACGTCTTCAAGAAGAGCAGCGGCGAGAAGTTCAGCGCCGAAGAGCTCGTGGGCTACTACCAGAAGCTTTGCTCGAAGTTCCCGATCATCAGCATCGAAGACGGCTGCGCCGAAAACGACTGGGCCGGCTGGAAGAAGCTCACCGAAGCGCTCGGCGACAAGGTGCAGCTCGTGGGCGACGATCTCTTCGTCACCAACGTCGAGTTCCTCCGCAAGGGCATCGACCAGGGCGTCGCGAACTCGATCCTCGTGAAGGTAAACCAAATCGGCTCGCTCACCGAGACGTTCGACGCGGTCGAACTCGCGAAGGAGAACCGCTACACGGCGGTCATCAGCCATCGTTCGGGCGAGACGGAAGACTCCACGATCGCAGACATCGCCGTCGCAACAAACGCCGGCCAGATCAAGACCGGCTCGATGTCCCGCACGGATCGCGTGGCCAAATACAATCAACTCCTCCGAATCGAGGAAAATCTGGGTGACAACGCCATTTATGGTGGCAAGATGCGTGCCTAGGTGGGTGACGCGTCCTCAGAAATTGGCTACAGCTCTCGCGACCGCATTTGGTCCAAGCTGAACAAATGCCTCGGCGTATTTATCGCCGTGGGCATCGTGTTGCCGCTTGCCTACCGCTCGCTACCGGTCGTGAAGGAAAAAGCGGCGCAGGATGCGAAGGTCGCTGATCTGGAATCACGCCTGGAACTGGCTCAAATGCAGCATCGCCGGCTGTCTCGCGACGTAAGCTTGCTGCGGACCGATCCGGAATATCTCGCGATCTTCGCGCGCGACAGCCTCGCGCCGGGATACATGAAAGAAGGCGAGACCATCTTCCGGATCGAGCGCGCGGAAACGCGCTGATTTTCTCGCGGGCGCATTCGCAAGAGGCGTGCCGCGGGCATAAAGTCCAAGCAAACGGCGACGGTGAATGACGCTGGTGTCGCGCTCCTTCAGAGCTTTTCCCAAACCCACCGATACCCAGGCCGGCGCTCGTTCCTCGCTCTGACCTGGGCTGGCATGTTGTTGGGCCTTCGGCCCGCCGCGGCAGACGCGGCACGATGCATGCGTTGCGACAGCCAGGAAGATAAGCACACGCTTGCGGTACGGGCCGATACCGCCGACGGCATATCCTGAAACTTGGATGTTGGATGTTGAGCCGCGCGAATAACTTCAACCATTCAATGCGGTGCGACTTGGCGGCACGTTGGATGTTGACGGTTCCGTGGCAGGCGATGCTGCCAAACATATCCATCATTTACACCCGCAGATCCCCATTTCGTTCCCTCCAAAACACTATCTCCGTCGGACTGACTTCGCCGCACTTCTACTCCATCACCCCCTGCACCGAGAACTTCTCGTGCAGCATCGTCAGCAACTTCATCTTGGCATCCACATCCGACACCGCTTTGCGCGGCGGAATGTGGGCGCCATCTATTGCGATCTCCCTGCCTTGGCCATCCACGAAGCGGCAGTGATTCTCCTCCACCTCCATCGTCACGTCCTCTCGAAGCGTCGTGTTCTCCTCGATGACTTTTCTCATCGCAATCCAGTCCGGAGACGGATCTCGGAGCCGCAACGCGAGCTTCATGGACTTTTTCTCTCAAAATCTCAGGGCTTGGTCAATCCGCCAGAGGGTGGAAGCTTACGCGCGGGCATTATTTTATCCGCGTTGTGTAATTCGGGCAGCTAACTGGAATTATGGCAATTCCAGCGGGCGTCAGAGTTAACGCCAAAATCAGCGCGAAAGATCGTGCTGCGTCAGGATATTGAAGCCTGAGACCGAAAGCACATTCGCCGCGCAATCGTTGTCTTCGACGTGCAGTGCCAGGGCCGCGAGCCCATGAGGGCGGGTCATCAGCGCGTAGGCGCCAAAGATGTTCACTTCCGCGGCGAGCAATGCGGCGAGCAAGTCTCCGAATTGCACCGTTTCCTTAAACTCAACGACCAGCAGAGGACAGGCCGAATACGGGATGCTATGCAGGTGGAAAATCCCTTCCACGCTTTCCGGATCGCTCACGACAACGCGCACGATCGCGGTATCGGCGCTGGCTTCGATGCTCGTGGCGAGCACTTGAATGTGATGCTCGTTCAGCAGCTTTACCACGTCGAGGAGCGCCCCGACTTTGTTCCGCAAGAAGATGCTGAACTGCACAACCCCGTCCCCCGGGCTCCGCGTGACCTCTGGGTGGGACTTCGGCGGGCTTTTCGATGGCATAAGAAAGTTTAACGGTAGGAATACACCAGAGCGAAGGCACTCGGCTCGCCTTCGACGACCTCGACCTTGATGAGGTACGGGCCGCTGGCGGTCGGTTCAAACCCTGCTGCCGCGCGGCCTTCATCCTCGTGAGTATCGGCAGTCATCGGTTTCCCGCTCTCGTCGAAAACGCGGACCGACAGTTTTTTTACTTTCGGAGTGCCGGCGGCAGTGAACCAATACTTGTTTCCCGCGTAGAGATTCACCCGCACGAGCTTCGATTCTCCCTGCTTCAACTGGCCGGTGTAATGACCGTCGCGCAGCTTGAAGCCATCATTCGTCCACGCGCCGGCAAGATCGAGCGCGGAGCGCCGGGCGGCTACTTCATCATCATCCGGCGCGGCGACGAGAGTGGCGGATACGAGCGCGAGAACGCAGAAAAGACGTTTCATTACTCCTTGGTCGAAATGGTTTTCACGACGCTCGAAGCGAGTTCGCTCAGCTTTTTGACGTCCTCCTCGGTCGGCGTGATCTGCGAGCCAAAAGTGACGGCTTTCTTGATGTCGAAGAGCTTGAGTCGCACCGCGTCAACGAGCGCTGTATCGATGACCTTCTTCGGCATGCCCGCGAGTTCCTGGACAAAATGATCCACGACGGCCGGCTGGCGGAGAACCTTCGCGCTGTCGGCATCATAGTGGGTGGCGATGTAAGAGCTGACGACCTCCGTGCCGCGCAGCCATCCCCCAAGCATCACCAGCGTCACGAGCGCCTTGTCCTTGTGCGCAATCATCGCGGCGATCACTTCATTCTGCGTGGCCTCGAGTTCTTCGCGCAGCGTCTCCCATTGTCCGGCTTCGGCGAACTGGACTATGCTACTACCGCGGGCAACCAGGCCTTCGTCGACGCTCAATGCTTTCGCCAGGGCGCGGATGTCCTTCGCCACGTTTTTCACCTGCTGTTTGTCCTGGGCCTCCACGGCTAGGTAACCGTCGGCAACCAGGGTTCCGAGGTTCAGCGCGATTTGCTGCCGACTGGTAAATGTGCCCGATGGCGTCTTGCGAAGCATCGCGCTCCAGTCGATGCGTCCCTGCTTGCCCAGCGCGGCGAAAAGTTCTCCGGGCATCGGCAGCGAGAGTTCGGGATCCTGGACCGCGGCGGCGATCTCCTCTTTCGACAGCGAAGCCGGGGGCGCAACCTCTTGCGCCCAAAGCGCGGAACTCAACGTCAGCCCGATCAGGGTGCGGCGAAGCATGCCAACACGTTATGAGCGATCACTCCGAAGTGACGAGTGGAATTTTTGCGACCCTCGAGAGGCAGCGGTCTGGACACAGCCGTTATTGCGTCATACATCACGCGATCCGATGAAAGCCAAAGTCATTGTCATGCCCAAAGAAAGCATCCTGGATCCGCAAGGGGTCGCCGTGCGCGATGCCATGCGCCATCACGGGGTGCCGGGCGCGAAAAGCGTTCGCGTGGGCAAGTTCATCGAATTGGAAGTCGACGGCGCAGACGAGGCGAAGCTGCACGAGATTGCAAAGGACTTGCTCAGCAATCCGGTCGTGGAAGATTACCGGCTCGAAGTGGAACGATAAGCCGACGCTGCGGATCGAACCATTCGACTTTTACCGATGAAAGCTGCCGTTATCCGATTTCCAGGTTCCAATTGCGATCAGGACTGCCACCACGTGTTGAGCGAGTTCGGGTTCGCCACGGACTACGTCTGGCACAAGGAGAGTGCTGCCGCGGGCTATGACCTGATCGTGCTGCCGGGCGGATTCAGTTACGGCGATTACTTGCGCTGTGGCGCGATCGCGCGGTTTTCGCCGGTGATGAAATCGATTGTCGAGCAGGCCAAGCGTGGCGTGCTCGTGCTGGGTATCTGCAATGGCTTCCAGATCCTTTGCGAAAGCGGGTTGCTGCCCGGGGCGCTCATCCGCAACCGCGATCTGCACTTTATTTGCGAACATACGCGCCTGCTGGTGGAAAATACGGACAACCCGTTCCTTTCCGCCGCCAAAGTCGGGCAGGTCCTCAATATCCCGATCGCCCACGGAGAAGGCAGCTACACGGCCGATCCAGAAACGCTGAAGGCGCTCAACGCCGAGAAGCGCGTGCTCGTTCGCTACTGCGATCCAGCCGGCGCAATCGGCGCGACTTCCAACCCGAATGGCGCCCTCGAAAGCATCGCGGGCATCTGCAACGAGCAGCGGAATGTTTTCGGCCTGATGCCGCACCCGGAGCGCGCCTGCGATGCGCGACTCGGCAGCACGGACGGCAAGGTCATCTTCGAGAGCATCCTCGCGAGCTTGTCGCAGCGCGCCGCGGCGTAATCGGCAGGAACGCGCGAAGGGCCAAACACCCGTACAAGGCACTCACTCGCCGGCCGAGAGAGCGCGTGGCAAATGCAACCCGCACGGCATCGAAGGTGGGCGTTCGCGTAAGATGGGTCCACGACTCCGCGACCCGTCTTTTTGCCATGCAAGTTGGATGCGCGAACGTTCTGCGCGGGTGCTTTTGAGAAAGAACGCGATGCACGACCGTAAGCCCACCGTGTTTGCGACGCAGACGGATCGCGGACCCCGTCCTACGAGAACGGCCTCCTTGCTGATGCGCCGATAGGATCTTTAACGCGTCTGGTTGAAGACCGCTGCCGGGCCTGAGGCGTTCCAACGTGGATCTTTCAGCGCTCAGGCGCTCTCCACCGACTCCAACGCTTCTTGAGGCGACCTTGAGCTGTCCGAAAATGACGCCCCTCAGCGAGGGACAAACGTGCTTCAACGTGACTCAGACGAACCTCAAGGTAATCCAGTCGGCCGTCATCGAGATCCAGCGGAGCCTCAGCATAATCCAGCCGAGCTTTAGGGAGATCCAGCCGGGTCTCAGCGGAGTACAGCCGTCTGTTAGGCGAGTACAGCCGATCCTCAGAGAGATTCAGCCGTCGCTCAGGGGAGTACAGCCGAACCTCAGGGACATTCAGCGGTCACTCAGGGGAGTACAGCCGGACTTCAGGGAGATCCAGCGGTCCCTCAGGGTAATTCAGCGTTGCTCGCGGGTCGGGCGGGGGTGCCATTTTAGACAAATGGCGACCCTGAGATCATCGAGGACGACTCTTAGATCACCGCGGTCCATCCATCGCCGCAGTTCTCACTCATCCCGAATGATTAAGCGTGATAGCCGCAACGTAACGGAACTTTCCTTCGACTTTGACACGCCTTTTTCGGAGATTCCACGCGCCCTGATGAAGCTGCTACTCGCTTTCACCCTCTCCAGCACGATCGTGCTTGCCACCCCAGACTCCAAGAAGCCCGTGATCAGCGAAGAAACCGTCGCTCCGACGGTATTGGAAGGACGTGGGAAGCCCAAGCCGCAACTAATCAGTTCCGACCTGAACGGTCGTGACCTCCAGTTCATCACGTCCACTGTCGATTTGCGGGATACATTGGTATTCCTCGCCGGGAAAACGAGCGAATCCGAGAACTCGAACCTGCAGACCATGGGCAAGGAACTACATAAAAATCTCCCCAGTCAGACGGCCGTCCTTTCCACGCTCGCGGAAATGCGGAATGTCGTCGTGCCCGCGACTTCTTCGCGCCAGCAGCGCCTGGAGAAGAAACTAGCCAGCGCGAAAGGCGCTCGGCTTGAAAAAGCTTTGCTCGATGCGCTGCTGGAAACGAACCAGGAACTCGTGACCGCTTGTGAGGCAGGCCTGCGCTCCACCGACAAGACGGTCCAGCAGTTCGCCGAACAAACGCTGCCCTACGCGAAAGGCACGCTGGCGCGCGTGCAGGCCATGGCTGGCATCGCGCCCCGCCGCTCGGCAGAAAGTGCCGTTCCACCGCCAATCGCAACCGGACCGCAACCGGCGAAAGCCGCCCCAAAGCCGGGCTTCCGCGCGAACATTCCAGCCGCGGAATCGGCGAATTAAGGCAGGCATTTCCCCGAAGGCGCAAAGAATCGGCGCTTTCGCACTTGCCGCACACGGCGCCGCTGCGGAAATGTCGTGGTTTCCGCTTCTGCCATCCCGCGGAACCGGAAGCACCTTTTCAAATCTCTCGAACAATACCCGTTTATGCCAGTCACCGCTAAAGGCCTCGAAGGCATTATCGCAAACTCCACCCGGCTCTCCGACGTCCTAGGCGACATTGGCCAGTTGATCTATGCGGGTTACGACATCAACGAACTCGCGGGTAAGACCACCTTCGAAGAGATCATTCACCTGCTGTGGTTTGGGGAGCTGCCGAACGCCAAGCAGTTGGCGGTGCTGACCGGCGAGCTGCGCAAGAACCGCGAACTCCCCCAAGGCGTCATCGATTTCCTCACCAACGCTCCGAAAGACGCTGCGCCGATGGATGTGATTCGCACGGCGGTATCCATGCTCGGTCTCTATGACCACCACATGGACGACACGAGCGTGGATCGCAATCGCGAGCGGGCGGTCAGCATCACGGCGCGCATCAGCGTGATCGCGGGCTACTACCACCGCGCACGCCAGGGAAAATCACTCCCGCCCGTCCGGAGCGACCTCGGCGAAGCCGCGCATTTCCTCTACCTGCTCAACGGCGAGGTGCCGACAGCGGAAGCTGAAAAGACCCTCGACGTCGCTTACGTGCTCCACGCCGACCACGGCATGAATGCCAGCACATTCAGCGCGCGCGTGACAATCGCGACTCTGAGCGACATGTATTCCGCCATCACGAGCGCGATCGGCACGTTGAAAGGACCTCTGCATGGCGGGGCCAATGAAGGAGTCATCCACATGCTCGAGGAGATTGGCACCGAGGAGAACGTGGATTCATGGCTCACGGACGCGCTGGCGCAGAAGAAAAAGATCATGGGTATCGGGCACCGCGTTTACAAAGTGCTCGATCCGCGCGCCCCACACCTCCGCAACATGGCGGTGAAGCTCACCGAGCAGCTCGGCGAGCCGAAATGGATCCGCATGAGCGAACGCATCGCCGAGGTGATGAAAGAGAAGAAGGGGCTGAATGCGAACGTCGATTTCTACAGCGCGACGGTCTACTACAGCCTCGGCATCCCGACGGACATGTTCACTCCAATCTTTGCAATTTCGCGGACGGCTGGATGGACCGGCCACGTGCTGGAGCAGCTGTCGGACAACCGTTTGTACCGTCCACTTTCGGAATACGTCGGCCCTGCCGTGGGCAAGAAGGTGATCCCGATTGCGGAACGCCGCTAACACGGAGCGCTTGCCGAGGGGCGTGCCGCGCGAATT
>CBHXZU010000256.1:0-8006 GCA_966125105.1 uncultured Prosthecobacter sp. | reverse complement strand
GCCCGCTGAGCCCGCTGAGTCCGCTGAGTCCGCTGAGCCCGCTGAGCCCGCTGAGCCCGCTGAGCCCGCTGAGTCCGCTGAGTCCGCTGAGTCCGCTGAGTCCGCTGAGTCCGCTGAGTCCATCGGGTCAGTTCGCCGGATCTCTCGGAGTTGTGCATTCAGACGGCACGCAGGCGTCGGTATGCGGCCGAAACTTCATGAAAACGCGACTCGCCGCGCTCAACCGGCGCGTCCGGTCCGCATTCAATTTGCGCGCCTGCGAATTAGGCGGCGTCAAAAGTCGCGCGATAATGCGCACGGACTTCGATTCACGCTTTTGATTCTCCGGCGGAAACTCTCATCCAAAAGCACGGCCACATAGCCCTGCCTGCAGCCAGACAACTGATGATCCCAAGCTCGTGAATCGCGTGAAAATGCACTCCGCACTTTCCCGGTTGCGAAAGCACCGTTATCAAATGGTCGTTCATGCGTTTTCCGCTCGCGCTTACGACCAAGATCGCCACGCACATTGTGCGGAATAAGTTACGGGGCGTGAAGCAGTTCGCCACGGTACTGCAGCTCGAACCGCTGCATACTTGTAACCTGACGTGCACGGGCTGCGGGCGCATTCGAGAGTATTCGACGAGCCTCAAGGACGTCCTTCCGCTCGAAGATTGTCTCGCTGCGGCCGCCGAATGCGATGCGCCGATGGTCAGCATTTGCGGCGGCGAACCGCTGATCTACCCGCACATCGAGTCGCTGATCGCAGGCCTCCACCGCCAAGGCCGCATCATTTACATCTGCACCAACGGCACCAAGATGCGGGCGAAGATGCGCGACTACCTGGCGGCGCGTTACCGTATCCAGCCGGCGGCGGTCGAACACCTCATGGTGAAGTTGGTCGATGAGGATCTCATTTCCGCGAAGGATCTCGAGCAGATCCGCGCTGGGAAAACGTCGACCGCGCATCCGCCAATTGCCCCCTCGTCTTTCCTCTATTGGAATGTGCACCTCGATGGCCTAGAGCGGACGCACGACCTGATCGTCGAACGCGAAGGCGTCTTCAAGGAATGCGTCGCGGCGATCAAGATGGCCAAGCACTTGGGCTACCAGGTCGCGACGAATACCACGGTTTATCGCGAGACCGATCCGGATGAAATCGAGGCGCTATTTCACTACCTCGCCACGCTCGGCGTGGACGGACACACGATCAGCCCCGGTTACGACTACGACGCCGCCAAACGCGATATGGTCGCCCGGCTCGGCAAAAATCCCGGCGAGTTCTTTTTAACTCGCGAGGCCACGCGCGAGAAGTTCGCTCGAGCAATCGAATGGGGCAGAAAGTTCCCAATCCTCGGCACGCCGGGTTACCTGGAGTTTCTTGCCGGCAAACGGGAACTTACCTGCAGCGCTTGGGCGATTCCCACCCGCAACGTCCGTGGCTGGAAAGGACCGTGCTATCTGATGACCGACGGCCATTTCCGCACCTACCAGGAGCTGTTGGAGAAAACCGATTGGACGAAACTCGGTTACCGCGACGGACAGGCCCAGGATCCGCGTTGCGAGAATTGCATGGTTCATTGCGGCTACGAACCGACCGCCGCGCTCGGACTTTCACCGCAAAGTGGCGATTTGTGGAAGACGCTGGCGTTCACCTTTGGCCCCCGCCCCCGTCCGGATCAGCGAATCGTTGAGGCGTTCAACGGTGTGAGCGTCGGGAAAGGTCATGCGAGCGGTGAAAGGCGCGTAAAGGCGACCGCCGGACGGTAGCGCAATACCTTTCAACGCGCGCGTGGCGTGAGGTTGCGACGCTGTTGTTTCGCCACCTACGGGGCTCTGCCGATTTTAACGGCAAAACCCAGACCGGCGCTCGTTCCTCGCTTTGACCTGGGCTGGTATGCTGCTGGGCCTTGTCCCGCCGATGCAGTTGGCGCGATAGTCCGGTAATCGCCCAAACGAATTCCCGTTGGAAGAACCCAGTGTCGGGTGAGTTTATAGCGATTCGCCAAAAGTTGCTTCCGGATCGGACGCGGGCTCCGCACCCGCAAGTGTTGGCAAGTGGTGAAAAGCACGTGCCGGTAACAGCTCTTCGGCGACCTGGCACCGAAGCGTAGCGGATCAGCCGACTTGCTTATATCCAAAATGTGAGGGAAATCCCCGCTCTTGGCGCAAGCGTGCTTGCGGTAGCGGAAATTCCTTTCGGCATACGGTATGTTGTTGGACGGTTTGTTCTCCCGTTGCAGCCGGGCATTCCTTGGCGGCAGCTTGTGCTTTGAGAGGATTCTTTGGAGACAGCAAACGCCGAACCCGCATTTCCCCGCGCGTGACGGGTTGTCATCTTCACGAGACCTCGCCAAAATCTCCGCCAGTTGATGAGTATTTCTGCTTCTTTCCGAAGTGCTGCAGTGGCGGATCCCCTGCTTCGCGCAATTCAGCGCGCGCAATCGAACCTTTTAAGACTGCAGCGGCCCGACGGCCATTGGTGTGGCGAACTGCTCGTCGATAGCACGCTCTGCTCGGATTACGTCGCCTACATGCACTGGGTCGCGGCCGGTCCCGAGGGCGAGCCGGTGGATGCCGTGCTGCAGGAGAAATGCGTCGCGCACATTCGTCGGCGCCAGCTGCCCGACGGCGGCTGGAACATCTACGAAGGCGGTCCGAGCGAGATCAACGCGACGGTAAAAGCGTATTTCGCGCTCAAACTCGCGGGTCACCAGCCGACACAACCATACATGCAGGAAGCCCGGGCGGCCGTGCTGCGGCTCGGCGGCATTCCGCGGATGAACACTTATTCGAAGTTGTATCTCGCGCTGCTGGGGCAATTCCCGTGGGACTACCTGCCGACCGTTCCGCCGGAGATGATCCTCTTCCCTCGCTGGTTCTTCTTCAACATCCACGAGTTGTCGTCATGGAGCCGCGCGATGCTGATGCCACTCGCGTTGATCAATCATCACCGCCCCACCCGTCCCGTGGCGCCGGAGCGCGCGTTGCATGAACTCTATCCGGCCGGAACGGAGCACAGCGATCTGCGTCCGCGCTGGCAAAAGCCGCGTGTGTCATGGCCGAACTTCTTCCTCGCTTGCGATCGGATGCTGAAAAAGCTGCGGCACTTACGGTGGAAGCCATTTCGCAAACTCGCGTTGCGGAAATGCGAGACGTGGATGGTGGAACGAATTGGCGCAGGCAGCGACGGTCTCGCGGCGATCTTCCCGGCGATGCTCAATTCGCTGATCGCGCTGCACACGCTTGGCTACGGCGCGGATCATCCGCTGATGGTGAAAGCGAAGCGTGATTTCGAAGGGCTCATGGTGGATGACCCGCAGGATTTCCGCATTCAGCCATGCCTTTCGCCGGTCTGGGATACGGCGATCACCGCCGTCGCGCTCGGCAAGAGCCGCGAGGCCACCGGAGACGCCATGCTGGACGAAGCGCTTTCCAAAGCTGTGAAGTGGCTGGAGGAGCGTGAGGTGCGGATGAAGGGTGATTGGGTCGAGAAAAACGGCACGCCGGAGCCGAGCGGCTGGGCCTTTGAATACCGCAACGATTTCTACCCGGACACCGACGACACCATGATGGTGTTGATGGCGTTTCGGATCTGCCAGAAGGACGGAACCCGGCCGACGCCAGAACAAGCGGCAATGCATCGTCGCGCGCTCGATTGGCTGCTCAGCTTTCAATGCCGAGATGGCGGATGGGCGGCTTTCGACAAGGACGTGACGCAGCGCTGGCTGCAGGACGTTCCGTTCGCCGATCACAACGCGATCCTGGACCCGAGTTGCGCGGATCTCACCGGCCGTGTCCTCGAGTTACTCGGGAAGCTCGGCTTTTCCCGTGATGACATTCGCATCCGCCGCGCGTTCACATTTCTTCGCAAGACGCAGGAGAACGATGGCTCCTGGATCGGTCGCTGGGGCGTGAACTATATTTACGGCACCTGGCAGGTGCTGCGCGGACTCGCAGCGATGGGAGAAGACATGCGTCAGCCGTGGTTGGTCCGCGCGCGTGATTGGCTGGAGAGTTGCCAGAATGAAGACGGCGGCTGGGGAGAAACCTGCGCCTCTTACGACAATCCAAAGTTGAAGGGCCAGGGCCCGAGCACCGCGAGCCAAACGGCGTGGGCGCTCATGGGTCTCATGGCGGCGTTGCACCCGGGTGAACATCCGGCCCGTAAGAGCATTCGCCGCGGCATCGACTGGCTCATCGCGCGCCAGGCGGCGGATGGAAGCTGGCCCGAGCCCGAGACCACCGGCACGGGATTCCCGCGGGTGTTCTATCTCAAGTACGACATGTATCGGAATAACTGGCCGTTGCTCACGCTTGCGGATTATCGGCGGCTGCTGGGAGCTTGAGAAAGCGGAATCATTTGGAAGTTGCCTCAACTATTCCGCCTGTCGCATCCGGGCCAGGGCTGCGCCTGACTGTCCTTGCAATTACCCGCAATTTTTCAGCAGCGCGATTCACTGCATGGTTTTCCATCTCCGGCAGTTCGATGCCAAAGGCATCAAAGCTTGTAGCGGGGGTCATCCAAGGAACGAGGGTGACCACCGGTTAGGATGATTACGGATTGGTCTCCGGCAGGGGGACCCAGTGGCGTTCCGTTCCGGAGGCGCGTCCTGCTTGAGACCATGCTGGCTTCCCTCCGGGAAGCGCTCGTTTCTGTCTCGATCCGGTGGTCGCTCTCGTGCCTCGCGTGACACCCGGCTACAAGCTGTGATCCCTTCGGGATCGAGAATGCGGAGTGAAGCCGCCCGAATGATTCCCACTCGAACTCGTGGGTAATTGCAAGCTGGCGGTCCCAGGAGGAGGACTTCCCCGCGATGAACCGTTATCTTCGCCCTTGGCTTTTCGGTGGGAGCGACATCGCAAACACGAGGGCTCCGATCGTGACCAGCATCCCGATCACGCCGCCCCACCATGGGAGCGGAACATTGTCGGCGAGACGCGCGTCTTCGGGGTATGCCTCGTGATAGCGAACGGTCACGTCGGGATTCACAAACTCATCCGTGCCGCCGGTGATCCGGGCGACTTCGGTTTTCGAGAAACCAAATTCTTTGCGATGCGGTCCCTTGCCAGTCGGAAACTCAACCGTTAGCCGGGGGCGTTTGATGTTCTTCCATTCACCCGCGACCACACGACCAACCACGTCTTTGCCTTCCGTCTCCGTCTTGTGCTCGCGGTAGATGCCAAACGACCACAGCGGCAGAACGACAATCAGCAGTCCCCAAAACACCCAGCGCTTCCACCGATCCGGTCTCCGCGCGGGCGCGGCCATCGCTAGTAAAGCTTCGCCGGCTGACCGGTGATCTCGAGCACCGCGCGCCAGAGCTCGCCATGCGGATTCACCACGTTGCGGCCCATCTGGGTCACGAGCGAGATCGGCAGGTGCACGTAGGAACAGTGCCAGCGGCCGACCATCATTCCCGTCTTGCCAGTCATGCCGGCATGCACGGCGTGCTGCGCGAGGTATTGGCAAAAGACGTTATCCTGCGCGTTGGCCGGCACGCTGCGGATGAGGTAGCTCGGGTCGAGATACTTCAAATTAAGCTCAGTGCGCCGCTCTTTGAAAAAGCCGGCGATGCGATCACGCAAATACGTGCCGATATCCTTCTGCCGGCGATTTCCGCTCGCATCGTATTCTTCGTAACCCTCCATCAGGTCCTGCCCCGCGCCTTCCGCCACGACGATCACCGCGCTTTTCTTGCGCGAAATCTTATAGCGCAGGGCCTCCAGCAATCCCCGCTCGCCCTCGAGCCGAAACTTCACTTCCGGAATGAGCACGAAGTCCACATTGCCGTCGGCGAGGGTCGCGTGGCACGCGATGAAACCGCTGTCGCGGCCCATCAAGCGCACGAGGCCCACGCAATTTGGCGCGCCCAGGGATTCCGCCTGCGCGCATCGAATCGCCTGCACGGCCTCGGCGAAAGCCGTTTCGAAACCGAACGACTTGTCAATGTAGTGGATGTCGTTATCGATTGTTTTCGGGATACCGACGATCGCCTTCTTCAAACCACGGCGCTCGATTTCCTCCGAGATGATCTGCGCGCCCTTTAGTGTGCCGTCGCCACCCACCACGAAGAGAATGTCGACATTCATCTCCTCGAGCGTGTCGACCATCTCGCTGATGTTTTGGTCGCCGCGCGAGCTGCCCAAAATGCTGCCGCCGAGCAGGTGAATTTGTGAAACCGACTCCGGCTTCAGGGTAATCGGCGTATGCCCGAGCCGCTGCACCAAGCCTTGGTATCCGTAGCGGAATCCGTAGATGCGCTGGACGCCGTAGCGGTTGTAGAGCTGCGTCACGAGGCCCTTGATGATGTCATTCAGCCCGGGGCAAAGGCCGCCGCAGGTCACGATGCCAGCTGTCGTGCGCGCCGGATCGAAGAAGATCTTTTCGCGAGGCCCCGCCACTTCGAAGCTGAGCTCGGTCTGGCTCGCGTGGTCGACAGGCGGGATTTCGGAATCGAGCACGTGATCGTAAAGGACTCGCTCGGAGTCCCGACGAAACCTTACTTCCACGCCCCCAATGTCGTGCAGCGGCGACGGAATGGTGCAGGGGCCTAGATTCTTGATCGTGGTCGGCATGGACGGTTTGACATGACTGGCGACGCGTCCCTTGCGGTGCAAGAGGAAATCAACGTCGTGAAGGATCCTCAGTTGCGCACTGCCCTCCCCTAGCCCGGTTGAACCCCGCGCGAGCGGGCAAATTGCGCTTCGGTGAACATTTCGCAAATCCCGGAGCTCAATTCAAGACGCGTCTGCGTCCGCGGATTGTAACACTCTGCTCTGGCGGGATTCGAGCCAAGTGCCGGAGAACGGGAAACGTCCGCCGGGAGCGCCAGACGCTGCCCTGGCCAAAATGCGTAAGGGATTGAATAATCGAGCGTCGTCCGCGCTCCCCTGAATCTCGGTGTCGGTCTGCACGTGCTCTGGAGCCACCTAATCGGGCACAGTTGGCCGACGCTTCAATGGACCTTACGTTTTCATCGTCCGGCCAGAAGGGCGCCTCATGGTCCTGGCGAGGGCGTCCTATCTGAAGAGCCGCCTTCCTGACTTCACTACGCGAGCCCGTTGCGGAGAAAGGCGATGCTCACGCCTTCTCGATCAAGCGCTTCAAAAGGTGCCGGTGGCAGTGTTGCTCGTCTTTCGCGCAATGGCACATTACCGTGAGCGGCTGCGTTTCGGCGAGGTGGCGCAGCAATCGGAGCGTAAACTTCTGTCCGTGGTTCTTGATCGTCCGGTTTTCCCGATCGAGCGGAGGATTCTCCCGCATCTGGCGCAGGTAGCGGCGCGAAAACTCGGCCCATGTGATTCTACCCGAGCGAAATGCTTTCAAAAGCGCTTCGCTGGGGCCGAGATTCGGCATCCACACATCATAGGCTGAAGCTGGCAATCCCCTTCCCCGATGGCGGGCGGCGAGGATTCGCAGACCGTCTGCGGAAGCTTTAGGCGAGTGCACGCTCTTCGTGGATACCATTTTTTACGGTGGAGGGGTGAGACTGAAGCCGGCGAGCGGGGTTTAAACAGGAAACCCTTGTCTGGCCATGGCAATTACAATGTCTTGCAAATTGGTTTTGCCAGATTTCGGGACCCAAGATTACACTCAGGAACCCGAACCATCCAACATATGATCGAACTCGAGGTGTACGCCGCTGGTATTCGTAATCTGGAAAAAATTCTGGAACTCGATCACGAATTTGAGGCGATCCCCGGCCTTCATTACAAGGTCGATAGCAATCACGACATCGTTTACATGGAGTTCGAATCCCCCTCGATCACGATCACCGAGGTTCGCGGCATCTTCAACAAGCTCGGCTTGGACGCCAAAATCGTCGGGAACATCCCGGTGGAATTGAACCCGAAGAAGAAGACGCAACCCATCCGGTTGCCGGTTTAAGCTCCCTGCTGAATCCTGCGTCGCGCCGCGCTGGTGATGTCCGGTCGAATCCGATCGGCGCGCGAACCAATTTGATCGGGGCTCGACACCATCGCTGGGGCGGTGTCTTTGCATCCGCCAACGTCCTGTTTGCACG
>CBHXZU010000255.1:0-8006 GCA_966125105.1 uncultured Prosthecobacter sp. | reverse complement strand
GGAGTACAGCCGTCCCTCAGGGGAGTACAGCCGTCCCTCAGGGGAGTACAGCCGTCCCTCAGGGGAGTACAGCCGTGCTTCAGGGAAGCGCAGCCGTTCCTCAGGGCAATTCAGCCGTGCTTTCGGGTAATCCAGACGTGCCCCAAGGTAATCCACACGTGGACCGGCCCGGTCCAGACGTGCGGCCCAATTCCTCACTTGCACCTTAGAAGGAGTCTACGCGCGGGAACGACGGCCTCTACCAAACGCCGACGAATCCGCTCTAGTAAATCACAGGACACTGGCATTTCTTAACACCTCAGCACCCAACAACTTGAGCCTGCCGTCCACCAGGACAGCTCTCCCTTCCGGCTGATTGACAGCGCTTAAGCCTGTGGCGGGCTCGATGCCTCGGCTTCGGCCTCTGCCTTCATCTTCGCAGTCAAGTTGCTGACCCGCTGCTTCATGATCTTGCCCGCCTTGAACTTAACCGTAGCCCGAGCCGGGATCACGAAGTGGCTGCCGGGTTGGTTGGGGTTACGACCGACGCGCGGTTTCGTGAGTTTGACCTCAAAGACCCCAAAGTTTCGCAGCTCGATGTTATCGCCATTGGCCAGCGCTTCGACCACTTGGTCGAGGGTGCGTTGGACGACTTCGAAGACTTCGTGCTGCACGAGGCCGGTTTCGTTACTGATCCTCACAACGATTTCTCGCTTCGTCAGTGTGCCCATAAGAATATATCAGGTGTTGGCGGCTGAAGTGGTGTTATTCATTGGGGAACAGGATGCTACTGTTCCCTTTAGTAAGCGGAATCGCGCCTGTCGCTGAAGTGGTTGTGCCGTCGTCGCAACTTCAGCCAAACTGCGGACGTGACTTGCACAAGGGGCCGTGCCTCTTTCAGGTTCATTCATGGCCAAATCAACAGGCATTTGTTTTCTCGCGGGGGCCGGTCCCGGAGACCTGGGTCTCGTGACGCTGCGCGTCAAGGAACTGGTTGAACGAGCGGACGTTATCATCTACGACGCCCTTTGCAACCCGCAAATATTACAATGGGCTCATAAGGGGGCAGAGATCATTTACGCGGGGAAAAGGGCCAACCAACACGCCCTGAAGCAGGAGGAAACCAACGCCCTTCTCGTTAAAAAAACTGCGGAAGGAAAAAGAGTCGTTCGTTTAAAAGGTGGTGACCCGTTCCTGTTTGGCCGCGGAGGAGAAGAAGCTGAGGAACTTGCTAAAGCCGGACTCCGTTTTGAAGTGATTCCAGGAGTTACCTCGGCGATCGCCGCCCCCGCTTACGCGGGCATTCCTGTCACACACCGCGAGCACACGGCTCAGCTCACTATTTTCACGGGTCACGAGGATCCCACCAAGCCGGAGAGCAAGCTGAACTACGCGGAGCTGGCGAAGAACCCCGGCACCCGCCTGATGCTCATGGGGGTTGAGCGCATCGGGATCATTTCACAGGAACTGATCGCCAATGGCGCGTCGCCCGAACTGCCGGTGGCGTTGGTGCGATGGGGAACCACGGGACAGCAAAAGACGCTCACCGGGACGCTCTCGAATATCGCACAAAGAGTGCAGGATACCGGGTTTAAGGCTCCGGCCGTTTGTGTTATCGGGGATGTCGTAAAGCTCCGCGAAACCCTCAGCTGGTTCGAAACGCGGCCACTTTTTGGGAAACGGGTCGTCGTTACCCGCACGCGCAAACAAGCGGGCGCGCTTTCCTCGAGACTCCGCGAACTCGGCGCGGACGTCTTTGAACTTCCGACCATCCGCATCGAACCGCCGAAGGACCTCAAGGAGTTTGGCCTGCTTGTGAATGACGCGCACACTTACGACTGGCTGGTCTTCACCTCACCGAATGGCGTGGACGCCTTCTTCGAGATGTTCTTCCGCATCTTCAAAGACATCCGCGAAATCGGCGGTGTCCGCATTGCCGCAATCGGTCCCGCCACAGCGGCAAAGGTTGCCGAGTATCGCCTGCAAGTGGATCTGCAGCCGAAAGAGTTTGTGGCCGAAGGTGTTCTCGCTGCGTTCAAGGAAGAAGGATCGGTCGAAAACCTCAAGATCCTCATCGCTCGCGCGGAAGAAGCCCGCGACGTTTTGCCTACGGAACTCACCAAGCAGGGAGCCATCGTGGACGTCGCCGTCGCCTACCGCACGGTCGCGGAAACGGAGGACGTGAGCGGCGGGCAGGAACGCCTCAAAAACGAAGGCGCCGATCTCATCACGTTCACCAGTTCCTCCACCGCGGAGAACTTCATGAAGCTCGGCATTCCATTGCCCGAAGGGTGCAAGACCGCATCGATCGGCCCAGTGACTTCCAAGACCATGAAGGAACTCGGCCTCAGCGTGGACGTCGAAGCGAAGCAATACGACATTCCCGGCGTCGTCGACGCGATCTGCGCCTTCTACGGAGTGAAAGCGTCCGAGCGCTGACCGCGTCCCAGTTACTCACTGGAAGAACGTCCTGAATAAGACCGCGAGGATCCCAAAGATCCCCGTAGGCACGACGGTGGCCATCAGCGCCGGATCCTGGAAAGTCTTCGAGTAAGCGCCCTGCGTGAGTCCATCGATCTTGTCGCGCAGCGCCTCGAGTCTGCGGCGATGCTGGTAACGACCGGCGTGGCTGGTCGCCGGCGTGATCCCGAGTTTCAGATCCGAAATCTCTTTCTCGATGCGTACTTTCGCCGATCTCCGCAGTTCGCGCGCCGCCCGACGCAAGATCGCCCAGCCGCACCAAGCCAGGAAGACATTGCAGAGAAAGATCACGATCAGGGCCGTCGGCCACGTCCAGTGATCGAAGTAGGTGCTCCGCGAGATGATGAAGAGCAACTGCACGATGAATGGCAGAATGATGAGCTTGCCGACTTCCTCCGTGACGCTCGCCGCGAACTTCACATCGAGGTACTTGGAAACGTCCGCCTCGGAAACCATGGTGGACTGGATTTCCCGCTCCACCAATTCCGCAGGCCACGTGGTCGGGCCTTGCGCCAAAATCCGGAGCAATCGCGCCGTATGCCACGCCGCATCGAGCACGTAAAAGAGCAGCCAGGTGAAAGACAATATGGAGGAGAAAAGGATGACCTTGTCCACGAGCCGAGGAACCGGACCCCGGATGTGGCCCATGAATGGAAACTCTCCTTCCATAAACACCATCAGCCCCGTGCCGAATCCCACATAGGCCAGCGCAAGCAGCGTGACGCGCAGGCAGCGTTTCCACCAAGTCGTCTTCTCCCAATACCCGTGAAATGCGCCACGCGCAGAGACCGGCTCAGGATTGCGTTCGATCTCCTCCCGCGTCTTCGTTTTCACGAAGTCCGATGCCTGGTAGCCTTTTAATCCGAAATCCTTCAGCAGCTTTTCGTGCACGCGACAGCGGTGAATCTGCGACCAAACCACCGCGACGATCACGGAGACCGCCACGAAGAGCCGGATGATCTCGGTGGGCCAGATGCTAATGCCCTGGTCTGCGATCCACGGTTCGCTGCCCGGCTGCGCCGCGATGTCTTGCATCATGGAATAGGCGATGACGAGCAGCAGCACCGAGCCGATTACGACCCACCCGATTCCAAACAATTCGCGGTTGAACAGACGCGTCGGGAAGGAGGACTTCACAAAGTACACGCGGAAGATGATGATGACCGCGAGGACTCCGAGGACCGCCACCGTGAGGCCAATCGTTTGGCCCTTGGAAAGGGTTGGCAGCCCGTAATGCCACAGGGAACTTCCGACAACGGCGAGTTTCGCGGCGAACGTTTGCGGAGCCTCGCCGGGAATGAGTTTGTTGGGCCCATTTCGGCCCACCTCGAAGATGCTCGGCGTTAAATCCTGCACCACGGGCGCAGCGGAGTTCTCGCCCTTGCCCAAGGCCGCGCGGCACGCATTGAATACGGCTACTTGATATCCGTCGCGAAACGGAGGGATGCGCAGTCCGGTATCGCGGGAGTTTGGCAGCGCTTGCCTCGCGAGGACGTCGCAGCCCGAGGCCACGACCAGGTTCCGGGTGAATGGCAAATGATCGGGATGCCACAAACGGGCGTCCAAATCCGTCGTGAAAAAGATCGC
Organism: uncultured Prosthecobacter sp.; assembly: GCA_966125105.1. Classification (GTDB taxonomy): domain Bacteria; phylum Verrucomicrobiota; class Verrucomicrobiia; order Chthoniobacterales; family Chthoniobacteraceae; genus SXWH01. Next base: position 3,959 of record CBHXZU010000255.1, on the reverse strand, counting down.
CTGCGGATACTTCTCTCGCAGCGAGCGCAGGAGGATCAGTTTGTCGTAGATGTCGCCTCCGAGCACTCCGACCGCGCGCACTTTTGCGCTGGAGGTCCTTGTTTCCCAATCCTCGAGATCCAGCCGAATGCGATCGACGTAATCGAGCTGCGACTCGCCGTGCGCCGGCGCGCCCTTCTTGCTCAAGACATCCGCCAGCAGATCCTCGGGCGACTTCGCTGCCGGTCGGTTGTTGGACTTATCCGACGATGGCTGCCCTTTCTGCTGATCGAGGCCTCGCAAGTAGCGATAGATGAAAAGCTGCGCATCCAGCTGATCCAGGTTCCCTGACTGACCAGCCGTTCCATTCGTGGTGAGCACGGCCTTCCGCTCAGCCTCCTTTTCCGGGTGGCGGAATCGATCGAGAGACTGGGTGAACGCATACGGCAGCGACCGGCCATAGGACGTATCGGCCTCAGCGATGATCAGGATCTTCTCCCGGTTTGCCGAGGACTCACGCAGGTCCACCCCGCGCAAGTCCAACTCCTTCACCAGGAGATCGGTGAGTTCGTCATCGGTGGCGATGAAGTTGTGGAAATACTGCCAGTCGTTGTCCGGCTTTGGCTTGCCGGTGAATGCAAGCTGGATGCTTTGGCTGAACGCCTCTCGGGCGATCGAGAGTCTCTCGAGGTCGATCAATTCATCTGGAGCTGTAGCTTGTGGCGAAAAGATCGAGAGTTTGTTGCGAAGACCGTGCAACTCGGGCGTTTTTTGGTCCGGGCCTGGTTTCGGGATCAGGCTTTTCAGCGCGTCTGAGGATCGAGGACCAACCATGAAGATGCCGTTGAAGCCCGGCTTTCCCACCAGGCCCAAGTCCGTGCAAAGCGCTTCCAAGCGTGGCAATGGATCCCGCCGAAGGAAGATCTCCGGCAGCCATAAAACGAGGGCGGCAGTCGGGAGCTTCTTCAGCTGATCGTTCGCCGATTGCGGAGCGTCATCCGTCGCCGCTTGCTGGGCGACATCCTTTCGCTGGTCGAACCACTCGTAAGGGACAAACACGCTCTCCTGCGCGGGCCCGGCGAAACTTGCGGGATTCGCAGATTTCGCTGCTCCATCGTTCCCCGCGGGATCGGGCTCCGGAGGCAAAAGCGTCGGCGGCTCCGGAGTCGTCACAGTCCCCTCCGCCAGCGGAGCGCGGAGATTGAAATAACCCAGGTAGCTTCGGCTCCTCGGCGAATAGCTCTTGTCGGCCATCGCCATTTGCAGGCTGTAGCGCATGCGGAGCCTCGATTCCAAATCACCGGGAAAAGGCGTTTCCGGAATCGGCACGACCAGCAAGGTGACGCGCCTGGACTTAAGCGTTTCGGCGACCACTCCTTTCACACTGTCGATCGCGGGATGCTTCTTATTTTCCTTGTTCTTCGAAACTTCCGCGAGGATCGCCTGCAAGGGATCCTCCCATAATCTTGCCACGATATTCTGTCCCTCCGCCGGAACCTGACCGGCGATTGGCACTTCGGCGAATGGAGTGACTCCGCCAGGTCTGAGGCTGATCCAGCCCAGGGTCGCGGTGGCCACAATCATCACGAGCGAAAAGATCGCTGGGAGACGGGAATCGGGATTCATTGGAACGGGCCTATGAGTTCATGCGAATTCCAGCGCCAAAGGATGCCAGCATTCGCAAGAAACGGGAATTGCGGAAATATGCGCGGCGCCTAGTGAGCCGGTCAGTATGCGGTCATGGGGAGCGCAGTTGGTAAAAACGCTTCTCGGCTGCCGTTGCGCTCGGATCCGTGAACTCGAAGATTCCCGGCTCCACTTCCGCGGCGGAGCCGATCGGCGCCCAATCCAGCAAGTTCGTGGAAGCAAATACGCTGTAGCTTTTCGCCGCCACTGACCGATAGCCGAAGTGAAAGGCGCCATTCGGCAGCTTGCGAATCCCAGTGAGCACCGGCGGAGGAGGATCGGTCACTTCGGCCCAAGTCGTTCCCACGCGCAGTTCGTCCCATTGGACGGCGGCGGGAACGCTCGTGGCGGTATTCTGACGGAAATTGAATCGATCGATAACCAATCCGGCGATCTCCGTGCCGCTGGTTGCCGCCAGCGCACCGGTCGAGGGCTCGCTCGCGCTGCCGAATGATGCACCATCCGGGTTGACCCACAGGGACGCCACGTTCGGCGACACGGTGAAATCGTATTTCCCGACGAGAAACACCGTCTCCCCTTCATTGAACGTGCTTCCGCCCATGGTGGGAGTCGACCCAGTCCCGCCTTTCTGCACTCCGATTTTGTATCCAGGCGCACTCGATTGAACCATCACCTGCACGCGAAACGAGGCGTTGTCACTGGCGGTCAGCGCCCCCACCTGCGACGCCGCGCCATTCCACGTCGCGCCGATCTCATTCATCCGAAACACCGCGGAGAAATAGACCGCCCCACTGCTGACTCCCGGCGTAAACAACCGGCGCGCGGCAATCCCCGCTCCGCCCGCTACGGCGCTATTTCCCTGCGGCGCTGCGAGCGCGATGGAAGCGAGGCTGCCCGCCTGCACGTTGAAATCATTGGTCCCAGTCCCGCCGAAGGTCCACTTGGCCGGATCATTCACCGTCACCGGCCCGCCGACATTTGGATACTGGAACGGCTCATAGAGGAGCAACTGCGACGCTGAAGGCACCACGCTCAAAGCCGCCACGGCGCTCGTCACACTCGTTGCGCCCGTCACTACTACGTCGTACGCGCCAGCATCGAAACTCGAGGCATTGGAAATCGAAAGATTCCACGTCGTGGCGCCGGAGATATTCGCGCCATCTGAAAGGGGCGTTCCATTCTTTCGCCAGCGGAACGCGAAGGGCCCGGTCCCACTCGTCTCGACGCGCAAGCTGACACTCGAGCCCGGCGTGACGCTCTGGCTTTGCGGATCAACTGTGATCGACGGCACTTGCCCCGCGTCGTAATTAACGACCGTCAACGCGCTCCCGGCGCTCGTCACGGAGCCGACTCCACTGACCACGACATCGTAGTTCCCGACGTCTCCTGCATTCACCGCATTCAGGGTGAGCGTCGGCGTAGTCACTCCCGCGACATCGCCGCCATCGACGAGCGGAGAGCCATTGTGCCGCCACTGGTAGCTGAGCGGCCCAGTGCCATCGGCAAACACGTTAAACTGAGCTCTCGTTCCCGGATACCGGCTGATGCTTTGCGGCGCGCGAATGATCGACGCGCCTTTCTTCGTCTGGGCAAAGCGGTACACGTGCACATCGAACGGCGCGAACTGATCGGTGAACTGTCCGCCCGACGCTGTGACGGTTCGCGGCGATTCAAACATCACCTCCCCGACGCTCGCCCACGTCGGCAGTCCGCTAAACGTCACATTCGCCGTCGCTCCCTCGCGCTTGCAGGCGATCACATACAGATTTGGCGGTGCTTCACGGACGATGAACTCGAGATCCGGCGAGGTCGCTCCGCTGATCGTGACGGGCAATGCCGAGTTCGGCGCCACGAGCGCCTCCGCAATTGGGCTGAACTCTCCCACCTCCTGCACCACTCGCTTCAACACGGTGTTCCAAAAGCTCCAGTTCCACCCCAGCGGAGTATCCTGCGCGTCGAGCGCTGCCGGCACGTTTCCGCCAAAAAACATCAGCCCGCGCGCGCCATTCACGATCGCCTGGTAGGCCATGTAGCGCGATTGCCGAAAGGTGGGAAAGACGAGCAGACTCGGCGGGTTCACGCCGCTCCACGCGATCTGCTCCACCATCCAGAGCGCATTCTGGCCACCCGAGACGTCAGAGAGAAACTTCGTCCAATCACCCACCATGCTGATCTCCTTATTCGGGAGCAGGGAGTGTTTCCCCGGTGGAACGCTCACAGGGTAGATGTCGATCGCGAGAACATCCGCGGCGGTGTTGTAAGGCTGCAGATCCGCAAGCGTGCCGCGCGGCGCGTGGGTCTGCTCCACGGGATGATTCGGATCCTCCTGCTTG
>CBHXZU010000254.1:0-8012 GCA_966125105.1 uncultured Prosthecobacter sp. | reverse complement strand
AACCTCTGCACATGTTGCCTTCCGTCCGTTATTCTCTGTTTCTGCTGCCTGCGCTCGCGTTCGCCGAAGCGCCGCTCCCGGACAAGGTTGGGTTCAACGAACACATCCGGCCGATCCTTTCGAACAACTGCTACTACTGCCACGGTCCGGACGAGAAACATCGCGAGGCGGACTTGCGGCTGGATACACGTGAGGGCGCGGTTGCGGATCTCGGCGGTTATGCGGCTGTGGCGCCGGGAAAACCGGACGTGAGTGAAATCCTGAAGCGCATCACCACCGACGAGAAAGATGACCTGATGCCGCCGGTAAAGTCGAAGAAGCCGCGGCTTTCCGCGCGCGAAGTGGCGCTCATCAAGAAGTGGATCGAGCAAGGCGCGGCGTACGAAGGGCACTGGGCGTTCCTCCCGCTGCGCAAGGATGCGCCGCCCGCGGGATTAAAGAACGAATCGTGGACGAAGAATCCGATTGATCGGTTCATCCTGGCGCGACTCGAACGCGAGGAAATCGAGCCATCGCGCGCCGCGGATCCCGCCACCCTCGTCCGGCGCATGTATTTGGATTTGGTCGGGCTGCTTCCAACACCGGCGGAATCGACCACCTTTGTCGAAGCAGCGAAGGCCGATCGGCAGAAAGCGGTGGAGAAGCTCGCGGATCAACTCCTCGCCAGCCCGCACTATGGCGAGCGCTGGGCCCGGCACTGGCTCGACCAGGCCCGCTACGCGGATTCCGACGGCTACTCCCGCGATGATGCGCGCGCGATGTGGCCGTATCGCGATTGGGTCATCCGCGCGCTGAATGAGGACATGCCGTTCGACGCGTTCACGGTCGAACAACTCGCCGGCGATCTCCTTCCCAACAAGACCAAGAGCCAACTCGTCGCGTCGGCGTTTCATCGCAACACGCTGATCAACACGGAGGGCGGGTCCGATCCGGAGCAGTTCCGCGTAGAAGCGGCGATGGACCGGGTGTCCACGACTGGCGCGGTATGGCTAGGCCTCACGATCGGGTGCGCGCAATGCCACACGCACAAGTTCGATCCGATCACGCAGCGCGAGTATTACCAGATGTTCGCGTTTTTTAACTCGGGCGCGGACGCGAACACCAAAGGCGCGACGGTGACGGTGGCTCGCGGCGAAATGTTTGGCCAAGCCGCGTTGACGAAGCAGGCGGAGGCGCCGGAAGATCGCCAACGCAAGCAGGAGGAATGGGAGAAGGCCGAACTGGCGAAGGCGGCCAATGGCAAAGCAGCGACGCCAGTGAAGTGGACGCCCGCCGAATACGTGGAGTTTGAAACGGCGAGCAACGCAGGCTTCCGGAAGCTGGACGATAATTCGCTGCTCAGCGACGGGCAGGGGACGTTTAACGACACCTATCGCGTGACGGTAAAAGGTTCACTGCCGAAGGTTGCGGCGGTGAAATTGCGCGTGCTCACGCACGACTCGCTGCCGAAGAACGGTCCGGGCACAGCTTCGAATGGCAACTTTGTCCTGACCGACTTCGAAGCGTTCCAAGGCGAGAAGGAACTGCGCTTCTCCCGCGCCACGGCCGATCACGAACAGCCGTCCTACCCGGTGACCGCAGCGATCGACGCCGACAGCAAAACGGGATGGGCGATCAATGCGGCGAAGGGTTCGAGCACGAAGATGAACGCGGATCACGAAGCGATCTTCGTCTTCGAGAAACCGGTGGAAACGAAGGGCGAAGCGATCGAGTTCCGTCTGCACCACGACCTGAATCAGAAATATCTAGTCGGCCGCTTCGCGATCGAGCTCAGCGCGACCGCGCCCGCCGTGGACGGAGATTCAGCGCTGGTCGCTGCATTGCGAACCGCGCCAGGGAAGCGCAATCCAGCCGAACTGAAGTTGGTGGATGAAGCGTTCAGTCGCGCGAAGCCGGCGAAAAAATCGCGCAGCAACGATCCGGATGCGGATGAAGTGGAACTGATGGTGATGCAGGACCTCGCGCAGCCGCGTCCCACTTATCTTTTCCAACGCGGCGACTTTCTTCGCCCGGATAAGGAAAAAGGTCCGCTGGAGCCGGGCGTCATCGCCGCAGTTTCCGCTTCGATTCCCGACGGACCGAAGACGTTCCGCAACCGGCTCGATCTCGCGAAATGGCTGATCAATCCGGAAAACCCGCTGACGCCGCGCGTGACGATGAATCGCATTTGGATGCGCTACTTCGGGCGCGGGTTGGTGGAGACGGAGGAAGACTTTGGCACGCAAGGCTCGGCGCCGACGCATCCCGATCTGCTCGACTGGCTCGGGCGTGAGTTCGTCCGCCGCGGATGGAGCATGAAGGCCATGCATCGTCTGATCGTGACGAGCGCGACGTATCAGCAGTCGTCCGCCGCGCGGCCGGATCTCGCGGAAAAGGATCCGCGCAACTTGCTGCGCGCCCGCCAGGAGCGCCTGCGCGTCGAGGCAGAGATCATTCGCGACGCGGCGCTGTGCGCGAGCGGACTGATTGATCGGACAATCGGCGGCCCCGGGATTCGCCCGCCGCAGCCGGACGGCGTGTATGCCTTCACGCAGACGAAAAAGCTGTGGCAGGAAAGCACGGGTCCGGCGCGATACCGGCGAGGGATGTACACGGTATTCTTCCGCAGCGCGCCGCATCCCTTGTTCGGCACGTTTGACGTGCCTGACATGCAGACAACCTGCACGCGCCGCATTCGCAGCAACACGCCGCTGCAGGCGCTCACGCTAGCGAACGACACGGCGTTTTTGGAAATCGCGCAGGGTTTTGCGGCGCGGCTTCAGCGAGAGGCGCGTGACCTCGACGCGAGGCTCCGACTCGGATTTCAGCTCAGCCTCGGCCGCGCGCCTTCGGAGAAGGAGTTCTCGATCCTGCGCAAATACACGGAGGAGCAGGCGAAGGAATTTGCCGAGGATGCTGCGGCGGCGAAGGCGTTCGCTGGTCCTGCGTTTGCCAATTTGCCGCCAGCGGAAGGCGCGACGCTCGTCGCCGCCGCCCGTGTCCTCTTGAACACCGATTCTTTCATCACCCGCGAATGATTACGCATCCCTTGCTCGATACGACTCGCCGTCACTTCTTCGGCAAATGCGCCGTGGGCGTCGGCGCGGTGGCGCTGAACCAGATGCTCTCGGCGGATGGACACGGCGCGATGTTGAAGATCGATCCATCGCGGCCGATGGCCGAGCGCGCGCCGGAGTTTCCCGGGAAAGCCAAACGCGTGATCTACATGTTCATGGCTGGCGGGCCATCGCAGCTCGAGTTGTTCGATCACAAGCCGAAGCTCACCGAATTGAGCGGGCAAAAGCCACCGGCATCGCTGATGGCGGGCAAACGGTTCGCGTTCCTCAAAGGCAATGAGACGCTGCTCGGGACGAAGCGGAAGTTTGAGAAGGCGGGTCAGTGCGGAATGACGATCAGCGAGATGTTCCCGCATCATCGCAAGATCGTGGACGACGTGACGTGGCTGCGGGGAATGACAACAGATGTCTTCAATCACGGCCCGGCGAAGCTCTTCATGAACACGGGCTTCCAGGCGCCGGGCCGTCCATCGTTTGGAGCGTGGACCACGTATGGACTCGGCTCAGTCTCGCGCGATTTGCCGGGTTTCGTCGTGCTGCAGAGCGGTCCGCGTGGACCGCGTGGCGGCGCCACATTGTGGAGCAGCGGCTTCCTTCCCACTTCATTCCAAGGCGTTCCGCTGCGAGGCAAGGGTGACCCGATCTTAAACCTGCGCAGTCCCGCGGGAATCACGCGCGAGCGGGAGCGTTCCTTCTACGACACAGTCGCCGCGCTGAACCGCGCCCGTCTCGATGATACTGGCGACCAGGAAATACTCACGCGGCTGAATGCATATGAAACTGCCTACCGGATGCAGACGAGCGCGCCGGAGTTGATGGATTTGTCGCGCGAGACACCCGAAACACTAGCGCTCTACGGATGCAAAGCCGACGAACCCAGCTACGCTCGCAACGCCCTCCTGGCGCGTCGATTGATCGAGCGCGGCGTTCGCTTCGTGCAACTTTACCACACCAATTGGGACAGCCACGGCGGCCCGGGCGAAAACCTGGAATCGGATTTTGAGAAAGTCTGCCGGGAAGTCGACCAGGCCAGCGCCGCGCTCATCGTGGATCTCAAGCAGCGTGGCTTGCTCGACGACACTCTGGTGATTTGGGGTGGCGAATTTGGCCGCACACCGATGGGCGAACTGCGCGCGAGCACGGGACGCGACCATCATATCGATGCCTTCACCATGTGGGTCGCAGGTGGCGGCACGAAGCCCGGCATCTATGGCGAAACCGATGAACTCGGCTTCGGCGTGGTCGATGGAAAGATCCACGTGCACGACTTGCACGCCACGCTGTTGTACCAACTTGGCTTCGATCACGAGAAGCTCACCTATCGTTTTCAAGGCCGCGACTTCCGGCTCACGGACGTGCACGGCCACGTGGTGAAATCGATCCTAGCTTGAGCACAGCTATTTTAGCGGCGTTAATATCCCTTGCGCTTCCGGGCAAACGCAGCGAGTGTTCCGTTCGTTGGAATTGATAGTTTGGTCAGTCGCGCGGTAAATCGTCAGGTGAGTTTCACTCGGTGGTGATTTGAAACCCGGATTCTCCGGGAACAGCTTCGGTATCAGTCGGTCTCTTCTCACACCTCAAGTATGAAACTCTACGTTGGAAATCTCTCCTTCGAAACGAACGAAACCAGCCTGCAGGACGCGTTTGCGCAGTTCGGCACGGTCACCGATAGCGTGATCATGATCGATCGCACGACGAACCGCTCGCGCGGATTCGGGTTCGTGACCATGGGCAACGCGGCAGAAGGCGAAGCGGCGATCAATGGCCTGAACGGCGTCGCGCTCGACGGTCGGAACCTGACCGTGAACGAAGCCCGTCCGCGCGAAGAGCGTGGCAGCAACGATCGCGGCGGTTTCCGCAACGATCGCGGCCCTCGCAGCGACCGCGGTCCCCGCAATTTTGGCGGCCGCCGCTAAGGCACTCCCGCAATCTTCAAAAGGCGGAGTCTCGCAAGAGGCTCCGCCTTTTCTTTTGGCCTGACGCAACGGCGGAAGAATTGCTCAGAAGTCAGAGCGGCTGCCCAGAACCACCTGCGGGGACTTCTGTCTTCTACTTTCCGCTCGCCGCCGCCAGTCGCCTTCCCCAGCCGACGGTGCACTCCTTTTGAAGGAAGGCGGAGCGAACGGCCGGGATCTGACTGTCGCGCGTTCCAGGCTCAAATTCTTCGACGTCTCCCTGCATTGCGCATTTCCACTTGCGAGATGAAGAACCCCCGGCATACTCCCGCCCGATTTCGAGACAATCGGAAGGGTGGCTGAGTGGTTTAAGGCACTCGACTCGAAATCGAACGATGGGTAAAACCATCCGTGGGTTCGAATCCCACCCCTTCCGCCATTCCCCTTCTTCCCATTCCCTATTTCATGGCGGTCAAATGTGACATGTGCGGTATCGAGGCGAGTATTGAGGCCGCATTCTTCAAAGAACATCGCTCGTTTCGGACTTCGACACGCTCAATTTGCCCCAATTGCTGGACGAAGAAGCACGCGTCGGTGTGGAAGCGATCGCTATGCTTCACCGTGATTTTCGGGATCGTGGGGGTTCTTTTCGTCGTCCTGCCTGGCCGGCCGGATTACTTTTTTCTAAACCTGTTTATCTTCCAGCTGTTTTTGTGGGCGGGCGTGTTGCCGCACGAGTTTGGCCATGCAGCGATGGCGTACTTCCTCGGATTAAAGGTGCTGAAAGTGCAAATCGGGACGGGGCCCGTGCTGGGGGTTCGCAAGCTGCTGGGTGTGGAGACGGAGTTTCGCGCTTACCCTGGCGCTGGCTTTGCCATGGCAGCGCATCAAACCACCCGTTGGCTGCGGGCCAAACACTTTGCGTTTGTCTTGGCGGGCCCAGGGGCAAATCTGCTGCTTGCCGCGGCGATTTGGCCGTTTCTGACCATGGATCACGGATGGAGTATGCGGGCCTTGAAAGGTGGCATTGAGTGGGGGTGGACCTTCTTTTACGCGAACGCCTTTCTGTTGCTCGTCAGTCTTTGGCCGAGTTCCGTCGTGACGTCACTCGGCAAACTGCCAACCGACGGGAAGCAACTTCTTTCGACCCCTTTTCTATCTCGAGCCAAGCGCGAGGAAATCCATGCTGGGGGATTCACGACGGAAAGTATATTGGCCTTGCAAAGGGGCGATGTGCAGTTCGCGTCGGATCGCGCGGAAAAAGGGATTTCCTTGTATCCGACTAACGAGGCACTGCTGAACGTTAGAGGCGTCGTTTGGACCGATTTGGGAAGATATGAGGAGGCCCGCAGCTGCTTTGCGGAATTGCTGAAGCGAGACAGCAAGCAACCATTGATGCGTCCGCTCATGTTGAACAACGTCGCTTATGCAGATGCTCTCCTTGGAGGTGAGGAGCGCTTGAAGGAGGCAGATCAATATTCGACGGAAGCTGTGCAGGCGATCGGCTGGATTGCGGCAGTACGCGCCACGCGCGGGACTGTGCTGTTGATGCTGGGACGCCACGACGAGGCTCGCCCGTTCCTGCTCGGTGCCATGAATGAAGCCGACACTGTCGGTAATAAAGCGAGCAATGCATGTCTGCTCGCGGTGCTGGAAGCACAGGTCGGCAACGAGGGCGCCGCGCGAGAATATCTGGCCCTGGCGAAGGAGCTCGCTCCGACATGTCATTTGCTGGCTCGGGCTGAAGCTGAGCTGGCCAAGCTCGATGCTGGTTTGCTGGTCCCAGCCTAAAGACGGAACTCTTCAACCGCGCCAGCTCCGGCGTTTTCTCAAAAACGGATCACCTGCCGCGCGACTTCACCGCGGTCGAGAAGGTCGAAGGCGGCGTTTACGTCTTCGAGCTTGATCACCGAAGTGCGCAGCAAATCGACGGGCAGAAGCCCGGCGCGATACATGGCGATGAAGCGCGGGATGTCGCGTTGGGGGACGCAGGATCCCATGTAGCTGCCCATGAGGATGCGCTCCTCCGCGGTCACGGCGAGCGCGGGAATCGTGAGCATGCGATCGGGATGCGTGAGGCCGATTGCGACGGTGCGTCCGCCGCGACGAGTTGCGCCAAAGGCTTGCGCGATCACGTGCTCATCACCCACGGCCTCGAACGCGGTGTCCACCCCACCGCGGGTGATTTCACGCACGGCTGCGATTGGCTCCGTCTCGGCCGCGTTCACAACGTGAGTCGCTCCGCATTGCCTGGCGAGATCGAGTTTCGAGGCCACGCGATCGATGGCGACGATTGGCCATGCGCCGATGGCTTTCGCGCCCATGATCGCCGCGAGTCCCACTCCACCTGCGCCAAACAGGGCGACGGAAGTTCCCGCCGCGACCCGCGCGGTGTTCACGACCGCGCCCACGCCAGTCATCACGGCGCAACCGAAGAGCACGGCCGTTTCCATCGGGAGATCCGAGTCAATCTTCACCACCGACTCACGCGCCACGACCGAGAGCTGCGAATATCCAGCGACCCCCGAATGATGCCGCACCATCGCGTCGTGATTCGCGCTTTCGTGGAAACGCACCGCGCCGCGCAGGAGGGTGCCGGCGCGATTGGCCGCGACACCCGGTTCGCACAATGCGGGTCGGCCCACGGTGCACATCGGGCAAAGGCCGCAGGTTGGAAGGAAGGAAAAGACCACGTGATCGCCCGGTCGCAGGTCCACTCCGGCACTGACTTCGCGGACAACCCCGCACGCTTCGTGCCCCAGGACGATCGGCAGCGGCCACAGCCGTGTGCCGTTGATCACCGATAGGTCCGAATGGCACAGCCCCGCGGCGCCCATTTCCACGAGGACTTCGCCGGGTCCGGGCGGATCCAGCTCGAGTTCCTCGATTACAAGTGGCCGGCTCGTTGCATAAGGCGGAGGCAATCCGCGTTCGCGAAGGACGGCAGCGAGGGTTCTCATGTGGCGATTGCGATTGGCGTAAAGTTTTGGGAAGCCCGGCGTCGGGCAGCGACATCGGATCTCAAACGCAATAGGCTGATCGCGCAAGCAACCGGTCAAAA
>CBHXZU010000253.1:0-8016 GCA_966125105.1 uncultured Prosthecobacter sp. | reverse complement strand
ATCCAGCCGATCCTCTCGGATAAGTGCTTCGCGTGCCACGGTTTCGACCCAAAGAAGCGAGAGGCGGATCTGCGGCTGGACACCTTCGAAGGGGCCACCGCGGACAACGAAGGAACCCGGGCAATCGTGCCGGGGCACCCGGAAAAGAGCGAAGCGTGGGCACGGATCACGACCGATGACGAGGACGACCGCATGCCGCCGAAAAAGTCGCACAAGGACCTTTCGGCCAAGGAGAAAGAGCTGATCAAGCGCTGGATCACCGAGGGCGCAAAATACCAGAAACACTGGGCCTTCGAGCCGGCGCAGAAATCACCGCTGCCGGAAGTGCAAGATAAGAGCTGGGTCCGCAACCCCATCGACGCGCTCGTTCTCGCGAAGCTGGAGGCGACAGGGCTGAAGCCTGCGCCGGAAGCGGATCGCCGGTCGCTAGCCCGCCGCCTGTCGCTCGATCTCACCGGGCTGCCGCCGTCGCCTGAGGAAGTGGAGGCATTTGTGACCGACGCGGCGCCGGATGCTTATGAGAAGCTCGTTCGGCGCCTGATGGATTCGCCGCACTGGGGTGAACACCGCGCGCGCTACTGGCTGGATGCTGCCCGCTACGGCGACACGCACGGCCTGCATTTCGACAATTTCCGCGAGATGTGGCCCTACCGCGACTGGGTGATCAATGCGTTCAATCGCAACCAACCCTTTGATCTTTTCACGAAGGAGCAGATCGCCGGCGACCTGTTGCCCACGCCAACGCGCGACCAGCTGATTGCGACCGGATTCCAGCGATGCAATTCGACCACGAATGAAGGCGGCACCATCGACGACGAGAACCTCGCCAACTACGCGAATGATCGCGTCACCACACTGAGCTGGGTCTGGCTTGGGCTCAGCGCGAACTGCGCGGCGTGCCACGACCACAAGTTCGACCCGATCACGCAGAAGGATTTCTACTCCATGGCCGCGTTCTTCCGGAACACGACGCAGCCGCCGAAGGACGGGAACGTGCGCGAAGCAAGGCCGATCCTCTATTTGCCGAAGCAGGAGGACGAGAAGCGCTACAACGAAGTGCAGGCGGAGCTGAAGGACTTGAAGGAAGCGCGCGAAAAGCGGCGCCCGATCGCTGAGAAGGAATTCGGAGCGTGGGTGGCGAAGGCGAAACCAAACTCCTTCGAGATCAGCGCCGAGAAGCTCGAGGTGCTGCTCCCGCTCAATAAAGAGGGACTCATCACTCGTGGCATCGCGGGAGGCAAGCCGCTGGATCGCGACATTGCCGCCGGATGGCAGCCGGGCGGTCCGCTCGGCAAGGCGATCTCGCTCCCCGCGGAGGGCATCGAGCTCGGCGACTTTGCAAACTTCGAGCGCGACCAGGCATTCACGGTTTCCGCGTGGGTCAAGGCGCCGAAGGATTTGAAAGCGGCAGCCATCCTCGGGCGTTTCGACGACCGTGGAGAGGGACGCAAGGGCTGGGTCGTCTTCCTCGAGGACGGCAAAGTCGGGCTGCGCATTTCGCCCGGAGATTCGAAAGCGGAGATTCGCGCGACGACGCGCAAGGCGGTGCTGAAACCGGACGCGTGGCAGCACATCACAGTTACGTACGACGGCAGCAGCGATCCTGCCGGGATTCGCATCTCCACGCCGAAGGGCGAAGAAGCGGTGACGCCCGCCGGTCAACCGCTCACCGCGTCGATCCGCTCTTCCGTTCCGCTCCGCATCGGCCGCCGCGAAGCAGGGTCGCCGTTCACGGGGGGCAGCGTGCAGGACGTCCGCATCTACGGACGCAAGATCGCGCCGTATGAGGCCAAGGTGCTGCAGCAAACGAATGCGTTGCGCGCCGCGCTCGCCGCGCCATTGCCCCCGGTATTTACCGAGGAGTTTGTCGGACCCCGCCCCGCCCCGAGCGGACGCACCGCCGCGCAGACTGCGCTGCTGCAGGAGTATTACTTCTCCAACAAAGATTCGGAGATGCACGCGCTCGCCGACCAGATCGCCGCTCTCGAGGGCGAAGATGCGCAAATGAAAACCCGCGCGAGCGTGACGCTGATCCAGGAGGAAAAGGCGAACAGCGAGCCGATGGCAAATATCCTCATGCGCGGGCAGTACGACAAACCGGGCGAGCAGGTGAAGCCCGCTACTTTCTCCGCGCTGCACAAGTTCCCCGATCATGAGCCCAACAACCGGCTGGGGCTCGCGCAGTGGCTGATGGCGAATGACAATCCGCTGACCGCCCGCGTGACGGTGAATCGCTTTTGGCAGGAGCTTTTCGGCACCGGCCTCGTGCGCACGAGCGAGGACTTCGGCATCATGGGAGATCGTCCGAGCAATCCGGAATTGCTCGACTGGCTCGCCGTGGAGTTCCGGGAATCGGGCTGGGACGTGAAGCGATTGTTCACGCTGATGGTGACGTCTTCGACATATCGCCAGGCTGCGGTGCTCACTCCCGAAAAGCGGGAAAAGGATCCGCAAAACCGCCTGATCTCCCGCGGGCCGCGCTTCCGCATGGATGCCGAAATGATCCGCGATTATGCGCTCGCCGCCAGCGGCGCCCTCGTGCCGAAGATCGGCGGGCCGAGCGTCAAACCGTATCATCCGCCGGGTGTTTGGGAAGCGGTGGCCATGCCCGAGAGCAACACGCGCTTTTACAAGCAGGACTCCGGCGAGTCGCTCTATCGCCGCAGCGTTTACACGTTCTGGAAGCGCGCTGCGCCTCCGGCCTTGATGGATATCCTCAATGCGCCGAGCCGGGAAACCTGCGCCGTACGCCGCGAGCGGACGAATACGCCGCTCCAGGCGCTCGCCACCTTGAACGATCCGCAGTTTGTGGAAGCCGCGCGCAAGCTGGCCGAAGCCGCCATGCAGAAAAGCAGCGAAGACCCGCAGAAGACCATCGCCTGGATCGCGGAGCGCGTGCTGCTGCGTCCGCTCAAGGCGGAGGAGCAGAAGATCCTTGCTGAGACCTATGCCGCAGCGGAGCGCGAGTTCGCGCTGAACAGTGAGGGAGCAAAGCAGTTCCTCGCGGTCGGTGAATCCAAGCCGGACCCGGCTATTCCTGCGGTGAAACTTGCCGCCTTCTCCATGGTGGCAAACCAACTCCTCTGCCTCGACGAAGCCCTGAACAAGTAGACCCCATGAGCCTCTTCAACGAATACCTTCAGTCTGAAACCCGCCGGCAATTTTTCGCGCGCGGCAAGAATGTGGTCGGAGCAGCGGCGCTCAGCTCATTGCTGGGCAACTCGCGGATCTGGGCAGGTGAGCCTGCGGCAAACAGCCTCGGTCTTCCGCATTTCCCGCCGAAGGTCAAAAACGTCATCTACCTCCACATGGTCGGCGGTCCGTCGCAGATGGACCTTTTCGACTACAAGCCGGGCATGGCGGATTGGTACGATAAGGATCTGCCCGAGAGCATCCGGAATGGTCAGCGTTTGACGACGATGACGAGTGGTCAGTCGCGTTTCCCGATTGCGCCATCGAAGTTCAAGTTTGCGCAACACGGGCAGTGCGGCATGTGGCTGACGGAATTGTTGCCTTACACGGCGAAGTGCGTGGACGACATGGCGTTCATCCGGTCGATGCACACGCAGGCGATCAATCACGAGCCTGCCATTCAATATTTGCAGACGGGCAACGAAATCGCCGGACGCCCCTGCATCGGCTCCTGGGTGAGCTACGGCCTTGGTTCGCTCAATAAGAACCTGCCGACGTTCTGCGTGCTCGTCGCCACCCCGACGAACACCGAGCAAATCCAGGCGATCTCGGCGCGCCTATGGAGCAGCGGCTATCTGCCCGGCGAACACGCGGGCGTGAGCTTCCGCAGCGCAGGCGATCCAATCTTGTTCATCAACAATCCGCCGGGGGTGAGCACGAACTTGCGGCGCGCGCAGCTCGATGGATTGCGCCGCCTCAACGAAATGAATTACGCCGCCGTCGGCGATCCGGAAACGCACACGCGGATTCAGCAATTCGAAATGGCGTTTCGCATGCAGGCGAGCGTGCCGGAACTGACCGCGGTGAATGACGAACCGGAGAGCACCTACGCCCTTTACGGCGACGCCGCGAAAAAGCCGGGCACGTTCGCTTCGAGCGCGCTTTTAGCCCGTCGACTCGTCGAACGCGGCGTCCGGTTCGTTCAGATCTACCTCAACAACTGGGATCATCACTCGAATGTCGGCGGCCGCCTGCCCATGCAGTGCAAAGACATCGACCAAGCCACTTATGGGCTAATCCAGGATCTCAAGGCGCGAGGGCTATTTGATAGCACGCTGATCATCTGGGGCGGCGAGTTTGGCCGGACGATCTACAGCCAGGGTGGGTTAAGCAAAGAGAACTACGGGCGCGATCATCACCCGCGCTGCTTCACCATGTGGATGGCGGGGGGCGGGGTTAAAGGCGGCACGATCTACGGCGAGACCGACGAATTCTCCTACAACATCGTCAAAGACCCGGTGCATGTGCGGGACTTCCACGCGACAATCCTCCACTTGCTCGGCATCCACCACGATCGGTTCTCTGTGAAGGTGCAGGGCTTGGATTCCAAGCTTACCGGCGTAGAACCGGCGAAGGTCGTGAAGGGTTTGCTGTCGTAACGGCCGACGGATTTTTCGGCCAGACTGTTGAGCGCCCCGGGTTCGGATGCGGGGCTAATCGATGATGATCACCCAGGAGCCGTCATTCCACCGGTAACGGCGATCTTCCCAACTATAAACGCGGTCGCGCTCCCAGTCACGGTAAACGCGATACGGCGGCGTGCGATATGCGTTCCGGCTCGGGGATTCACCGCGGGCCAACCGGTCGTGCACCTCCGCTTTGCGCAGCTGCCCCGGCGGGATTCCCTTATTCCCCTTATCCTTTGGCTTCGCGTCGGCGGTCATCGGCTGGGCGAGCACCAGGCTCAGGCCCAAAGCAAAGAAAGCGATGTGTTTCATACAAACAACGGAATCGACCCACGACGAATGCGCGGTTCTCGGAACACGATGTTGCAATTACAGTGCCCCACATGCTCGTTTACGGGCCGAGCGTAGCAGTCGCGGAGCAAGGATTTCGTGAACGCTGCTGTCTGAAGAGGATTTCCCGACGTGGGGTGGTCCGGCGAGGCTCTATTCCACTATGCGATTGCTTAAGCATGTTTTGAGATATCTGGTGATCTTCGCGGTTTGCCTGTTGCCCGTAAGCGCAAAAGCGGAAACCGCTGTTTTGGACCTAAGACGAGAGGGCAATTTAAAATGGATCTTCGATAGCGGGTTGCGCCCCGTGCACGTGTCCCTAGGTCGTTCGCTTTGCGACGTGTCGGACGTTGAAGTGAAGTTTATTCTCCCAAATGGCGCAGCCCTTCTCTGCGATGTTCAAAATATGGTGATTCGCGTTTACGAAGATGGCAGCCTGGCTTCAATCAACTGCATGCTCGATGGCAAGTTCGGCAGGGATGAGGCACGGAAACGGGTCAATGTGTTCTCTGAAGCGATTGCTGCATCGAGAGAGTCGTTTGAGACCTTTGCCGATGAAACAGCTGCGAAGAAGAGGAGGTTCATCGATGTGCTTCTCGCGAGTCGCGAATATGACACGATGGCTGTCGAGTGGAGAGTCACGCCAGATATCTACAGCGAAAATCCATTCGCTTTTCGACTTTTCATCAGGTGGAAGTATCGGTCGGTGAAGAATCACGGGCGTGCACCAATCAAACCGCCCGTTGGATACGAGCATCTCTCCATGGAACGTCCGCGGGAGGCTCCTATCCTAAAAAAGTAGACGATCGCCGCAGCCCTCGATACTACCGCATCGAGCCCGGCGACGCTGTCTTTGCTGAAAATCGCCTTTGACAAGCAAGTTCCTCAGGGCTATCCAGCGCACCCTTTTTTCGTCGAACCGCTCACACCAACCGATTTTTTGATATGCCTACCACCGAAGTTATTTTGACCGAGAAGATCCACAACCTCGGTGCGGAAGCCGACATCGTGAAAGTCAAAGTCGGGTATGCGCGCAATTTTCTGATCCCGAACGGCAAGGCGCTGGAAATCACGCCCGCCGCGCTCCGCCGCATCAACATCCTCAAGGCCAAGCGCGCCGAGCGTGAAGCGCAGGAACTCAACGAAGCGCAGGATCTCGCCCGCAAGATCAACAAGGTGAAGCTCGATCTCGAGCTCGAGACCGGCGAAACGGGCAAGGCTTTCGGATCAATCACGGCTGCGGACATCGCGGAGAAGCTCAAGGGCTCCCTCGGTGGCCTCGAAATCGATCGTCATCGCATCCACCTCGAGCGTCCGATCAAGGATACGGGCAAGCACGAGATCGAGATCAAGCTGCACCACGACGTGACGGCGAAGCTCGAAGTGAACGTTGCCGCGAAGGGCGCGCCCGAAGCGGAAAAGGCGGAAGAGGAAAAGGCCGAGAAGCCCGCTGGCGGCTACAAGGCCAAGGCCAAGGCGAAGCACAAGGCCTAACGTTCCATGGCCGAGGATTCCAAACCAGGAAATCCAAGGCGGGAACGAAAGCCGGGCAGTGAATCCGGCGCCGATCTAAAGTCGAAGGTAACTTATTTACCGGATGTTCACCGGTTGCTCCCACAGGCCCCTGATGCGGAGCAAGGTGTCCTCTCATCGTTCCTGCTCGCGCCGAAGGAAGTCGGCGCCCTGTGCGCTGAGAAGCTGATCAAGCCTCAGCATTTCCATATCCCCGCGCACGCGGAGGTGTATGGCACGCTGATCGAGCTCTGGGACAAGAACGCCCCGATCGACTTCATCACCATCGCGCAGCTTCTGCGTGATCGGAACAAGCTCGATGCGGTCGGAGGAGCCGCGTTTGTCTCGTCGCTCTTCACCTTCCTGCCGACCGCGGCGAACGCGAAGTATTACCTGGAGATCATCCAGGAGAAATACGTGCTGCGCGAAATCATCCGCGTCTGCACGGAATACGCCGCGCGGAGCTACGACGAGCAGGACGAGGTCCCCATGCTGCTCGACAAGGTCGAGCAGGAGATCTTCGAAATCGCCAAGGACCGCTTCAAGGACAAGGCGGCTTCCATGAAGGACATGGTGATGAAGGCCATTGGCGACATTCAGCAGCTTTACGAGCGCCGCGGAAAGATCACCGGCCTCGAGACGGGCTTCAAGGTGTTCGACGAAATGACCGACGGCCTGCATGGCTCGGAAATGATCGTCATCGCCGCGCGTCCCTCGATGGGCAAGACGGCCTTTGCCATGAATATCGCGGAGCACATCTGCGTGAACCTCGGCAAACCGGTCGCGATCTTCTCGCTGGAAATGAGCGCGCAGCAGCTCGTGCAACGCGTGCTGTGTTCGCTGGCCAAAGTGAACCTCGGCAACATCCGCAATGGCTTCCTGAGCGAGCGCGACTTTCCGGCAATCACCGCGGCCGCCGCGAAGCTGGCAGCGGCGAAGATGTTCATCGACGACACCAGCGGTCTCTCCATTCTCGAGCTCCGAGCCAAAGCCCGACGGATGAAGGCACAGAGCGACATCCAGGCTATCTTCATCGACTACCTCCAGCTGCTGCGAAGCTCGAGCAAGCGCGCGCAGGACAATCGTCAGCTCGAAATCGCGGAAATCAGCTCGGGACTGAAAGCCCTCTCCAAAGAGCTCAACATTCCCATCGTGGTGCTCGCGCAGCTCAACCGTAATCCGGAATCCCGGACCGGTGAAAGCAAAGGCCGCCCCCGTCTGAGCGACCTCCGTGAATCCGGATCCATCGAGCAGGACGCCGACATCGTGACGCTTCTCGTGCGTGAAGAATATTACGCCGAGAGCGACGAGCAGCGCGAAGAAATGCGCGGCAAATCCACGCTCATCATCGCCAAGCAACGTAACGGTCCCGTCGGCGACGTCCCACTAACGTTCCTCAAAGAGTTCACGCGCTTCGAAGACCGCGCCGAAGGCCCCGAGCCGGAGATCTAGCGGGCGCCTCGGAAGCGGTGACTGCAAAGGACGCGAAGGTTTGGAACCGCAGATTGCGCAGATTTGCGCGGATTGGTGGTCAGGTGGAAAACACCGCCCATCTCCACGCCACGCTCTGTCGAAT
>CBHXZU010000252.1:0-8032 GCA_966125105.1 uncultured Prosthecobacter sp. | reverse complement strand
GTCGTTGCCGGCGATTCCACCGGCCGTTCCTCTGCATTACCCGGTGTGGGCTTCGTGCTTGCACACTGCCAATTACGCCCTCTTACTCGCCGCCCTTTTTCATGGAACTCTGCATCATCGGTTCAGGTTACGTCGGTCTCGTCACCGGCGCATGTTTCGCGGAAGTCGGCCACCATGTGGTCTGCGTCGATAACGACCAGAAGAAGGTGGACATGCTCAAAGCGGGCAGGATTCCGATCTACGAGCCCGGCCTGGAAGAACTGGTGCATCGCAACGTTGCAGCCAAACGCCTCCGCTTCAGCACGAGCACTACGGAAGGCGTGGATGCTTCGCAGGTGGTCTTCATCGCCGTGCCTACGCCGCCGCAGCCGGACGGCTCGGTGGACATGACCTTCATCGAAAAGGTCGCTCGTGAAATCGCGTCTTCCCTGAAGCCCGGCCAGTATCGCGTGGTGGTGGATAAGAGCACTGTCCCGGTAAAGACGGGCGAGCGCGTCGCGGCCACGATCGGACGGTATAATAAGGACGCGGAATTCGACGTTGTCTCGAATCCGGAATTCCTCCGCGAAGGCTGCGCGGTGCCAGACTTGATGAAGCCTGATCGCATCGTGATCGGCGCGAACAGCCAGCAGGCGATTGACCT
This sequence comes from uncultured Prosthecobacter sp., assembly GCA_966125105.1. Taxonomy (GTDB): domain Bacteria; phylum Verrucomicrobiota; class Verrucomicrobiia; order Chthoniobacterales; family Chthoniobacteraceae; genus SXWH01. The sequence continues at coordinate 7,389 of CBHXZU010000252.1, read as the reverse complement.
GATGAAGCGCGTGTATGAGCCATTCAAAGCTCCCGTCCTCGTGACGGACGTAGCTTCCGCCGAGCTGATCAAACACGCGGCGAATTCGTTCCTTTCCCTGAAGATCAGCTACGTCAATGCGCTCTCCGCGATCTGCGAAGCCAGCGGCGCGGACGTGGAATTGGTTGCGGACGGCATCGGCATGGACCGGCGCATCGGCCGGCAGTTCCTCAATGCAGGCCTGGGCTATGGTGGCTCCTGCTTTCCGAAGGACGTGAAGGCGTTCATCGCGATTGCCGAGGAAATCGGCGTGCCCTTCAACCTCATGAAGGAGGTCGAGCGAATCAATGCGGCGCAACTGGAGCGCTTCCTCCGCAAGATGCGCGATGGCTTGTGGGTGCTCAAAGAGAAGAAGATCGCTGTCTGGGGTCTCACCTTTAAGCCCGATACCGACGACGTCCGAAACAGCGTGCCGATCGAGTTGGTGAAACGGCTGGTCGACGAAGGCGCCCATGTGACGGCTTTCGATCCGAAGGGGATGGAGAAAGCGCGGGAATGGCAGCTCATTCCCGATAGCGTCAGACTGGCGACGGACCCGCTCGAGGCGGTGACCGGGGCGGAAGCGCTCGTGCTGGCCACGGAATGGAAGGACTTCGACACCGTCGACCTCCAGGAAGTCAAAAAGCGGATGCACACTCCGCTCGTGTTCGACGGCCGCAATCTGTTCGACCCGCAGACGATGAAGGAACTCGGCTTCATCTACTACGGCGTGGGCCGCAGTCCTCGGTAGGCGAAACCCTCCCCGCAACCACTCATCGCCACTGGGGTTTGAACGGCACTCGATGACTCCGGTCTTAACCGCGAACACCCTTGTCGCTGCCGCGACCGGCTGCCAACTTCCACTTGCATGAAATTTCTCCCGCTTCTCGCGCTGCTCGCTCTCACGGGTTGCCAGACAACTTACACTCGCCTGACGGTGACGAACTTCGACGGCGAGCGCGTGTCTGATTGGGTCGCGGAAGGATATATCCGCCGTGTCGAGCAGGGGTATGCCGTCCGCGCGGTTGAGCGTCGGGTGGAAGGCGCGCACCCGGTCACCAGGCGTTTCCCGAACGGCTGGCGCACCACGGTGACCGGCGCGAATATCATTCTGGAGGAAATCGAGAAGCCGGCGTGGCTCGAAGCGTTGGACAAGGGGGAAGGCTATTTCTACGCAGGCGGCAGCGTCGAAGAAGAGGAGACGACGCAGCGGCTGAAATAGCGCGCTTAAATGAAGCGCTCGAGCAGTGGGCGCAGTTTCTCTTTCGTTTCGGCGGGCCACAAATCGCGCGGCGTCACGAGCGCCGAGTCGAGCGCGCGGTGTTCCGGCCAGCTTGCTTCGGTGGGAATGCGGGGCACGACGCGCGAGATGATTGCCTTTGCCGCAGCGGCATTGGCGTGAAGGTGCGCAATCACGGCTTCGGCGGTGACCGGCTCCTCATCGACCTTCCAGCAGTCATAGTCCGTGATCATCGCCATCGTTGCGACAGCGATTTCCGCTTCACGACAGAGTTTCACTTCGGCCAGGTTCGTCATGCCGATCACGTCGAAACCGAGGCGACGATTCGTTTCGCTCTCAGCGCGGGTGCTGAACTGCGGACCGTCCATGTTCACGTAAGTGCCACCGAGGTGCATGGTGTGGCCCAGGGTAGATCCTTCCTCCTGCATGAGTTTTTGCAGGTCGGCTGAGATCGGTTCGGCGAATGTCGCGTGGGCAACGATCCCCCCTCCAAAGAAGGTGTGGATTTGTGACGTGCGGTCGAAGAACTGCGAAGGCAACACGATGTTGCGCGGCGCGTATTGCTCCTGCAGGGATCCAACCGCGGTCACGCACAGGACGAAACGAACGCCCAGCGATCGCAGCGCCCAGATGTTCGCCCGATGCGGGAGCTCATGCGGCATGATGCGATGGCCGCGCGCGTGTCGCGGAAGAAAGTAGACGGTGCGTCCCCCCAGGCGGCCACCAACGATCACGTCGGACGGGTTTCCGAACGGCGTCTCAACGCGATGTTCGGTGACTTCCTCGAGACCTTCGATTTGATAAAGTCCGCTTCCTCCGATGATCCCGATCGCTGCTGGTTCCGACATGCGCCGCACGAAAGCAGTTTAGCGCGCGACGCGAAACGCTAACCTTTGCGCGGCGATTTCAAAATGGCGATGAGTTCCTTCAATCCCGCGGGACGCGTGCGACCTTTCTTCAGCACGAGGCCAAGCGGGCGAGACATCCGGGCAGCATCGATTTCCACGGCCGCCAGTTGGCCACTTTCCACTTCCGCCTGCACGGTCGACCACGGAACGATCGATACGCCGCTCTCGATTTCCACCGCGCGTTTGACCATCTCCACATTGTCGAAATCCGTGGCGTGCGTGACTTTCACCCCCGCATCGCGGAGCTGGCGATCGATCCCTTTGCGCGTCGGCGTGTCCGGCTCGAAGCCGACGAAACGCTCGCCGTTGAGCACGGAAAGCGGCACGCGCTTTTTCGACGCCAGGGGGTGCTTGGGGTGGCAAATGAGGACCAGCCGATCTTCGTCGAAAATCTCGTGCACGAGTCCGGGCCGGCGCGCCGGATAGGCGACCAAACCCAAGTCTGCCTCACCGCCCTCGACCAACTCATAAACCTGCGGCGATCGCCGATAGGACACCTGCACTTCCATATCCGGGAACTCGTCCTGGAAACGCTTCAATCGCGGCGGTAGCTCGTGCAGCCCAATGCTGTAAATGCTCGCGATTCTTAGGCGGCCTGAGACTTCGTTTTTAAGATCCGCGAGCTCACCCTTTAAGTTTTCCCAACTTCGGAGAATTGCGCGACACGCTCGCAAAAATGCCTGCCCTTCGGGCGAGAGGGAAATTGAGCGGCCCGCCCGCTCGAGGAGCTTGCAGCCGAGACGGGTTTCGATGTTGCGGATTTGCTGGCTAACTGCGCTTTGAGTGAGGTTGTTTAGGGCGGCGGCTTTGGAAAAGCTGTTCGCCTCGACCAAGTCACAAAAGACTTTGAGGGCGTCGATGTACATGCGGATTGCGGACTGTGCGGACGGGGGTTGACGCTGCTCATACGCGCTCCGTTACTATGCAACAACCGGCGTCAGATGACATTTAATTCACCGCAAAAAGAAAGCTTGCTACGAGTCCGCTCAAACATCTCGGCCGCAGCCACTCGCGCAGGAAGGAGGCCAGAGGATGTGGATTTGGTGGCTGTGTCGAAAACCCACCCCCCAGAGGCAGTTTCTGAATTGGTGCACGCCGGTCAGACTATTTTTGGGGAAAGCCGAGTGCAGGAAGCGAAAGCTAAGATCCCCTTGGTATCGGGCAAGGCGCAGTGGCATTTCATCGGCCACTTGCAGAAGAACAAGATCCGTCAGGCACTTCCCCTGTTTGATCTATTTCATGGCATTGATTCACTGGAACTAGCTCGGGACATCCAGCGCATCGCCGACGAAACCGGGGACAAGCCCACCGTGCTGCTCGAGGTAAATGTCGCTGGCGAATCGACGAAGTTTGGCTTCCCGCCCGATACGCTGCGCGCGCAGTTCGAAGACTTGTTGCAACTCGCCCGCTTGAACATCGAAGGCGTGATGTGCATCCCGCCGCCGCAGCCGCGCGCTGAGGATTCGCGGAAATTCTTCATCGCATTGCGCGAACTGCGAGATCGCCTGCAGACGGAGTTTCGTGTCGGCCTGCCAGAGTTGTCGATGGGCATGAGCTCCGACTACGAGATTGCGATCGAGGAAGGCGCGACGCTTGTGCGCGTGGGGACGGCAATCTTCGGCGATCGCCAAGGCAAGGCTTGGAAGCCCGCGGCAGATCCTTCAGCTTTCGAAAACTGATGCCCGAACGAATTGAACCCGCGAACATCGCGGTGATTGGAAACGAACTCGCGATCGCCTGGAGCGATGGGAGGGAAACGTATTTGACGCTCGAAGCGCTGCGGCGCGCATGCCCATGCGCGTCATGCTGCGGCGAGCCGGACGCGCTGGGAAACATCGTTCGCCCCGACGTGCATTACACGGCCTCGAGCTTTCACCTGCGCGGTTGGCAGCTCGTCGGTGGCTATGCTCTTCAGCCCTCGTGGGCGGATGGTCACGCCACGGGACTGTATTCATTCAATTACTTGCGCAAATTGGGCGGCTAGGGACCGGGCCGGCACTTGTCTCATCACGGGAGTCATTCAGTCCCAAGACACTCGGCTGTGCTGCGCTGCATCTTTCGCACTTCCGTTCAATCCACGTTCTCCGAGTTAAACGTAAATCGGCTCCGGTTTCCTGACGTCCCGCCGCTGCGTGAGCCGCTGAATCAGCTGATTCCAGTGCTCATGCCCGCTGATGATCTCGATCTCCACGCGCAGGAAATAAATGGGCACCTCGATCTTCTCCACCCCGGCAATCTTCTGCGGGAAACGCACCGCGTCCTTCTCGGTGGTGACGATCATATCGAGATCCCGCCGGACCGAGCGCGCAATGAACTCGCTCAACTCCTCATCACTAAACCGATGATGGTCCGCAAAGCGCGATGCAATTACCAGGTGGGCGCCGAGTTTCGTGAGCGCCGCTTCGAAGCTCTCTGGCCGCGCAATTCCGCTGAGCGCGCCGATGTATTTCCCCTTCAACCAATCCAGCGGCTTCCGATCCTCCGCATCGTAAAGGTTTTGCAAATACCGCGGGCCGTGCGCTGACTCAATAATCGGCGCCGTCCGGTTATATTGCCGGATCCGCTGAATGAGCGCTCCGTTCTCTCCCGGAATCGCCTTTGTAATCAGGATATAACTCGCCCGAGCAAGGTTCGAAGGCGGCTCACGCAAGGTTCCCCGAGGCAGCAGATACTCATTCCCAAAAGGCGCCTGGCGATCGACCAGGCAAATGTCGATCCGGTGCTCGATGTCCTGGTACTGCATTCCGTCGTCGAGGATCAGGAGATCCGCATTAAATTCGCGGATGACGTGCCGGCCGGTCCGCGCACGGTCACGGTCGACAAGGACCAGGACGTTCGCGAGCGAGCGCGCGAGCATGTAGGGCTCATCGCCCGCCCAGGCAGAATCGAGCAGCATGCGCCGTCCATCGTGCACGAGCCGCGGCTTAAACTTTCCAAACCAGCGCCGACGCAGGCGCCTCACAAATGGCAGCTTCTTGCTCTTATAGCCGCGGCTCAGGATCGCCACGCGTCGCCCGCCGTCCTGTAACTCGCGGGCGAGTTTTTCCACCACAGGCGTCTTTCCCGTCCCGCCAACGGTGAGGTTCCCGACGCTGACCACCATCACGCCAAGCTGGCGCGCCTTGCGGATGCGATTGCGATAAAGCCAAAGCCGAAGCTGCACTCCGCCGCGGAAAACCCAGGACAATCCGAAGAGCAGCCACCGGAGCAGCATGGCGCGCTTGCCAAACCGACGCTCGAGGATGACGTCGGTGGCAAACTGTTCGAAACGATCGAGACTGTCGCGCAGCGCCATGTGCGCGGGAGTAATCCGCAAGTATCGCGCGCTCGCCAGCCCGAAAAAAGAAACGCGGGCCGATGTGGCCCGCGTTCTTTAACAAAAATGGATGCTGCTGCGGCTAGCCCCCGACTTCCGCGCGCGCTTCCGCGGCGAGGGCGGTGGAGAGATAGCGCTCACCGGTCGAGCACGCGACCGTGACGATCAGCTTGCCTTTATTCTCCGGTCGCTTCGCGAGCTGAATCGCTGCCCAGACGTTCGCGCCCGAGCTGATGCCCGCCAGGATGCCTTCCTCCTTCGCAAGGCGGCGCGCCATGGCAAAGGAATCATCGTTCGCAACCTTCACGCATTCGACGATCTGCGGATTCCCGGCGCTGTCCTTGAGATGCAAATTGTTCGGGACGAATCCTGCGCCGGTGCCCTGGATCTTGTGCGGGCCTGGCTTGAGCGGCTCGCCTGCGAGGGTCTGGCTGATCACCGGCGAATCCGCCGGCTCGACCGCAACCGCAGAGAAGCTCGGCTTGCGTGGCTTGATGACTTCCACGCAGCCCGTGATCGTTCCACCGGTGCCGACGGCGGAAACGAGAATGTCGATCTTACCGTCGGTGTCCGCCCAGAGTTCCTCGGCGGTGGTCTTTTGATGAATGGCCGGGTTCGCGGGGTTGTTAAATTGCTGCGGGATCCACGAGTTCGGCGTTTCCTTGTGGAGCGCCTCGGCACGCGCGATGGCGCCCTTCATGCCTTCGCTGCCCGGCGTGAGCACGAGCTTCGCGCCAAGCATTGCGAGGAGCGTGCGACGCTCCAGCGACATCGTCTCAGGCATTGTAAGGATGAGCTTGTAGCCCTTCGCCGCAGCCACGAATGCGAGCGCGATCCCCGTGTTGCCCGAGGTAGGTTCGATGATCGTGGTGTCCTTATTGATGACGCCCTTTTGCTCTGCGTCCTCGATCATCGCCATGCCAATGCGATCTTTCACCGAGCCGAGCGGATTGAAAAACTCACACTTGAGCGCGATGGTGGTGCTTGGGTCGATTCCCTCCGCCGCGGGAATCCGGTTGAGTTTTACCAGGGGGGTGCGGCCGATCGTCTCAATGATGTCTTTAAAGATTTTGCCCATGATTAGTTGCGGTGGAGAAAGCGCTTCTACTCACCGGGTTTGCAGCGAGCAAGCGGAAGTGCCGGGGAACCACCTTGCGCATTTCCAAAGAATCCGCGGATCGGCGAGGGTCTGTTGAAATACTCCGGCCAGGATTAAAGCAGGAAACCGGGAAGCCAGGAACAATACCCCGAATCCTGTATCCCCAGGGCTTCTTCGCTTCACATCGAAAATCGCGCCCTGAATGCAGCGCCGAGTTTTCCATAACCGGCTAAGGCTGGTCGCTGGTGACAAGCCCGTGCCGCTTCATCTTCGCGTAGAGGGTCGGCCGGTGAATGCCGAGCAGCAGAGCGGCCTGTTTCTTGTTCCCCTTCGTCTTTTGCAGCGCTTCCACGATGGCCCGCTTCTCGGCCTCCACTAGTGAAGCTCGGCTTTGCACGGGGATGACTGATCGCATGGCGTCCGCCCGTGACGTCTCGATCGGCGCGTGCAATTCCTCCGGCAGATGCCGCGGCTCAATCACCCCGCATTCCGCCAAAATGCTCGCGTGTTCGATCGCATTTTGCAGCTCGCGGACGTTACCCGGCCATGAGTAGGTGATCAGCATCTTCAGCGCTTGCGGCGCGAGCGTGGGCGCCTCCCGTTGATTCTGCATCGAGAAGCGGCGGAGGAAAATGTCCACGAGACGTGGGATGTCTTCCGCGCGATCGCGGAGCGGCGGAATCTCCACCTGGAAAGTTTTAAGCCGGAAATAAAGATCCTGCCGCAACCGCCCGTCGCGAACGGCCTCGCCGGGGTCGCGATTGGTCGCAGCGACCAGGCGAAAATCGGCCGAACGCGTTTTCGTGCT
>CBHXZU010000251.1:0-8044 GCA_966125105.1 uncultured Prosthecobacter sp. | reverse complement strand
ATTGGTGCCGGCTTCCATCAGCCTTGCATCGAAACCCGAGCGAGTCCCGGCTTTATGCCGGCGACCGATGGCGCAGGGATCTTCGATCGCAGCGACGTCAGCAGCATTTGATCGAGCATGCGGGAAAACCCTTAAATTGCAAGGACCTCGCGCCGTGAGAGGTTTCGATGATCGCAGACCGCGAGTTTCGCTGAACCGCAGATTGCGCAGATTTCCGCAGGTTGGTTGCCTTCAAACTTAAGGCCTCCGGGAAAGCCTAGACCCCCGGCTTGTAGACGCGTCCTTTCCAGGTGACGCCAGTGGTCACGGAGCGGCGCCAGCTGTTCAGGCCGATGAGCATCATGAGCAGGATGCCAATGGGGTGCAGCACGGCACCCAGCCAACTGCTGCGAAACCGAGCGGCGACGAGGAAGCGAATTGCGAAGATGAGTGCCACCTGCACGCCCACGATGTGCCAGATGGCCTTGGGGGCGGTTGCCAGGAAGATGAATGGCGCGAAGAGTAGAGCCCACTCGGCGAGGCCGAAGAGCCAAAATCCAAAGCGCTGGTCCTCGAACACCGCGCGGATGTTCTTAGTGAAGCCCTCCCACGTCTCGCCGAAGGAGCGATACATGCGAACGGTCGAGAAACGCAAAGCGTCGCAGTTGAACAAGCGCCATCCCTCCCCTACCCGCGCCGCAACTTCGCGACCGAGCGCCACATCTTCGACGACGTGCGAGCGCACGCCTGCGTGTCCGCCAATTGCTTCGTAACACGCGCGCGAGAAGAACATGAACTGGCCGTTCGCCGCGCCGATGTGGCGGAGGATGCGCGGGTCGGCCTTCTCTCCGCGATACTGGATCAAGCGGTGTAACCAGAGCGGGCAAAACGCAATTCCCATAAGGATGATAACGGGAACGATGAGCTTTTCCCCCAGCGTCCCCGTGATTTGTTTGGGCCACGCAGACACCAGGCCGGCATTGTGGCGGCATGCGTAATCGACCGCGGCGGAGACGGTGCCCGGCGCGTGGATCGTGTCGGCATCTGTAAACCAGAGAAACTCGCCGCTCGCGGCTTCGGCGAGCTGATGGCACGCCCAGTTCTTGCCGGTCCAGCCGTCCGGCAGCGCTGCGCCGCGGATCAGTCGCGCGCTCACGCGTGGATTCCGCACCTGGCCGATGAGACGGTCCGCAATTTCCGCGGTGCGGTCGCTGGAATGGTCGTCGAGCACGATGAGCTCGTAGGAGGGATAATCCTGCAACAGCAGCGAGCGGATGCATTCCTCGATGTTTCGCTCTTCGTTGCGCGCGGGAACGAGCACGGAGACAACAGGTCCCTCGCTCGGGGGCGCAACCTGCCGGAGGCCATCGAAAACCGCAAGATTCGCCAGAACGTTGGCGAGCATCAGCATGAGGAGAACGACGACGATAAAGTGGTAGAGGGTCATGACGCGGACGGCACGGAGAGCAAGCGAGGCATCGCGCTTTGGCAAGCTCGCCGTCGTTACATTGCTAGGCTAAGCGTGCCCCCCAGGCGCGGGACCGGCGAACTGATCAATCTACGGCTGCACGACCGCTTCGATCATCTCGCTGGGGTTGCCCATTTCGATTCCTCGCTTCAACGAGCGGGCTTGGAACTCCCAAGTTTCGGGATCGGGACCGGTAATGGGAACGGGTGCGCTGAAAGGGGTTGCAGTGAATCGGCCCAACTCTGTCCAACTCGCGGAGCCGCACCGCCGCCCCCGCAAAACGATTCCCTCGACCTGACCGTACGATTTGCGGAACTTTCCGGTAACGGTTTTCGGCTCAGAACAAACGAGTTCGCTCAGTTCGCAGCGATAAGAGCCGCTATTAAGCGATGCCAGGACGGGCTCGAGACCCAGCGCCTCGCCGATCTCCTGCGTGTAAGCGGGATGTGCTTTCACTTCAGCAACCCATTCGAGCCGCCGATGCTCGAAGTCGCTCTCAATCTCTTCGCCCGGAGGATTGAGGAACTTCGGCGGCCTTGGCGGACAAGGCAGTTCGTGGTCGGGCCCAAGGGCGATCCCGGCGGCCACGGCGTTTGTGAACCGCGCAATGTCTTCCGCATAACGGTCGGCCGCTGCTCTCAACGTGCCGTATGCGTAAATGCCCCAAGCTGCATCAGCCATGATGCCGGCAATCCGCTCAGCCGGAAGACCCAACGTCGCAAGCTGAGATTCAGCCTGCTCGTGGATGTTCTCCCACCATTCGGCACGTCCCTCGGTGGTCTCTGGATAATAGTTACTCAGCGCGATGCTCCCCATAGTCCTTCGGTGATGGCTTCGTGAGCCAGACAGCAACCGGACGCAGCGGAGCCATTACTGGTGGGCATTCCGAAGTTGCGCGAACGGCCTCAGCGCTGTTGAAAGCGGATTTTCAATGCAGGTTTAACCGCAGATTTCGCAGATGTGCGCAAATTGCTTCAGGTAGCTTGGGACCCGGTACCCGGCGCGGCGTTGAAGATGACTAGCTGATGCAACTCGAACGACTTTGGCTTCGCTTGGAATCAAGCCGGCCTCACGCCGGTGCGCCCTGCACTGGAAATCTGCGCAAATCTGCGAAATCTGCGGTTCCAACTGCATTGGAATGCGCCCCTTGAAATAATCTGTGGTTTTAACGCTATCGCAGGCGCGTGATTTTGGCGCCTTCCTTGGTGTCTTTTACGGTCCACCCAAGCGCCGCGATGGCGTCGCGGAGGCGGTCGGATTCGGCCCAGTTCTTCGCAGCGCGCGCGGCCTGACGCTCATTCACAAGCGAGAGCACTTCGGCAGGCGTTTCCACGACTTCGACTTCGAAGTTGAGGACGGAATTGATTTTCGCGATCGCAGCAATCAGCGCGGCCGCTTGCGCGGGATCGAGCTGTCCTTGATCCAGCGCGCGGTTGCTCACGCGCACGAGATCGAACAACTGCCCCATCGCGCCGCTGATATTCAGATCTTCGTCGAGGTGATTGAAGAAGCCCTTGACCAACGTGGCGAACTCGGCGTTGAGTTGCCGGGGCGCTACAGAACCGGCGCGATCGGTGAGTCGCAGCGTCCATTCATCGAGACGCGAAAGCGCGGCGCGCGCGGCGGGCAGTCCTTCATCGAGCGTGAAGTTGAGCGGCAGGCGGTAGTTTACCGTGATCAGCGCGTAACGGATCTCGCGCCCCGTCCAGCCTTTCGCGAGAAGGTCGCGCAGCGTGTAGAAGTTGCCGAGCGACTTCGACATCTTCTGCCCGTTCACCATCAGGTGCGCGCAGTGCAGCCAGTAGCGCACGAACTTCTTTCCAGTCACCGACTCCGATTGCGCGATCTCGGCTTCATGGTGCGGGAAGATGTTATCGACGCCGCCGCAGTGGATATCGATCTCGTCCCCGAGGAGCGCGGTGGCCATGGCGCTGCACTCGATGTGCCAGCCCGGGCGTCCCGGTCCCCACGGGCTTTCCCAACGCACGTCGCCGTCATTTTCATCCCACGCTTTCCAGAGTGCAAAGTCGCCGATGCTCTCCTTCTCATACTCGTCATTGGCGATGCGTCCGCTCGGGCGCAGCTCTTCGAGATTGAGGTGCGCGAGCTTTCCGTAATCGGCGAACTTCGAAATGCGGAAATAAACGGACTTGTCCTCGGCCTGGTAGGCGATGCCCTTCGCCTCGAGCGCCTGGATCATCTCGACCATTCGCTCGACGTAATCCGTCGCCGCCGGAAAAGCATCGGCCTTCTTCACGCGAAGCGCCGCGAGATCTTCGAAGAATGCGTCCTTGTAGGTCTTGGTAAAGTCGGCGAGGCGGGCGCCGAGATTGCGGCAGCCGCGGATGGTCTTGTCGTCGACATCCGTGAGATTCATCACGCGACGAACCGCAAATCCGCGGGCCTCGAGGTGGCGCTGGAGGAGGTCCTCGAAGATGTAGGCGCGGAAGTTTCCGATGTGCGCGTAATTATAAACCGTGGGGCCGCACGTGTAGAGTTTCACCTCTTTGCCCGCCGGATCAAGCGGGCGAAACTCTTCGATTTCGCGTGAGTAGGTGTTGAAATAACGAACGGCCATGTTGCGAGAGTCGCGCGTTTTGCCGGACGCGCCAGCCAAGGGCGAGCACGGATTACCGGCACCAATGAGGTCTATCCGAGTCGAGCGCGAATGATCCCCTTCACCACGAGCCACAGTTTCGCGAGTTTGCTGAGCCGATAGCGGTGGCCGAAGACCTTCCACCGGTCCTTCTGCATCTTCTCGAGCAACCGGCCGTAGACGGCGCGCATGATTTCCGCGGGAGCCAGCGCCTTCTTGTCCGACTCCGGCAGCTTCGCCGCATCGTAGAAACTCAGCGCTCGGCGGTATTCAAAATCCATCAGTGACAGGAAACTCTCCGATCGGCGGCCTTGCGCGAGATCCTCTTCCGTCACGCCAAAGCGCGCCATGTCTTCGGCGGGCAGGTAAATGCGGCGGCCGTTTCCGAAATCTTCGCCGACGTCGCGCAGGATATTTGTGACTTGCAATGCCAGGCCGAGATTGAGCGCGTAGTCCCGGGCGGCAGGATCCTGCGCGCCGAAAATCTCGATGCTCACGAGTCCCACGACGCTTGCGACACGATGACAATAAAGCCGCAGGTCCTCCCACGTCGCATAGCGCGCGCCGTGCAGATCCATTTCCACCCCGGCGATGATCTCGTGGAAGTGCGCGACGGCTAGTCGGTAAGTATCGATCAACTCGCGCGTCGGTTTTGCGAGCGCGGGCTCATTGACCACCGGAGTTATCACGGCTTCGCGCCACACCTGCAGCGCGGCAGTCTTTTCCTCCACCGTGCCGGCGCCATCGGCGATGTCGTCGATCACGCGGCAAAATGCGTAGAAGGTCGCGATGTCGCGGCGCCGATTCTTCGGCAACGCCACAAACGCGAGCGCGAGGTTCGATCGGCTGGCGGCCGTAATTTGCTCTGCTTCCGTCACGTTGCCAATTCCGGCGCAAGCCGGCCTTCACTCAGGTGGAGATGACGCTCAGCGTGACGCGGCGCACCCGCGGAGACAGTGGAAGCGACCACCGCGACGTTAAACTTTTCCGCCGCGGCCGACAGTAGGTCGCGGAATGCTTCAGCTTCCGGGTCACCGAGTGCCAGGTTCTCGACAAACAACGCCGCAGGATGACTTGCGAGGGCGCGGGCCAGGGCCACTCGCTCCTGGATCGCCAGCGAGACGTCACGAATCGTCGCAACGTGCTGCAGCCCGGTAAAGTTCAGCATTTCCTCGGTGCGATCGCGCGCCTCGTCCGGCTCCATCGAGCACACTTTAAACAGCGGCATGGCGATGTTCTCGATCACCGTGAATGCGGAAAGCAAGAATGGAGAGTCGAAGACGTATCCGCATCGGCGGCTGCGCAACTGTCCGCGCTCTTCCTCGCGCAGGCGGGCCGTGGGCTTGCCCTCGAAAGTGACCTCACCTTTGTCCGGTGCTTCGAGAAGGCCGAGCACGCGCAGGAGCAGGTTTTTTCCACAACCCACCGGTCCCGCGAGCATGGTGACGCTTCCGGACGCAATGCTGAGCGCCGGAATCTCAATGGTGTTCGATAACCCGGCGACGACGCGCGCGCAGACCAAGCCGTCCACAGCGATAACCGGAACATCGTTCACGCAAGAGTGAATGCCTGCGTGTCTCGCGGAGCGCAAGCGCGACCGTTGGCTAGTGCTCGCTTCGCTTAAATAGGCAAATCCATGCGGAGAGGAGCCAGCCGCCGACCAGGCCGAGCGGGAGCGCCCAAAGAAGCGTCCACAAAATGCCCAACGACGTGTCCTCCCCGAGCCCTTGCAACACCACGGCGCGTAAAAACTGCAGCGCAAAACAATGCACTGCGGCGATGATGAAGAACCACAGCACCTGCCACGCATGATGTCGCATCAGACGCCAGTGTGCATGCCAGGCGCGCCCGAGCGTTTCGCCATGCAATGTGAGCCACGCCTGCATGGAGGCGCATAGCAACAGGGCGATCGCGAGACCGATGCGCGCGGGACGCAGCCAGTTGCCCATCGCCTCCGGGGGTGCGGGCCATTGATTCGCGAACGAAAGCACGAGCGGCAATTCGATCAGCAGCGTTTGCGCGAGGAGGACGATGCCCGCCCATTTCGCCGCGGCGCCGAGCCGACGCATCGCCACCTCGCGCATCGCTTGCCCTTCAAAGCTGATTCCCCTCACCCACGCATAAGCGAAGAGGATGAGGTAGGCCTGCACGCCAACGCCGAAGACGTACTCAAACAATGCGCCGGCAGCAGCTGTCGCGGGTCCCCACTGCGCGATCCACCAGTCCGGTATCCAGGGAGGGCGGAAAAACAGGATCGCCTTCGCAATTGTCGCCACTGCGCACGCCACAATCCCGAGCAAGAGCAGCATGGACCACGCGCCAAAGCGGCGGTGCACCACTCCCCACAATCTCACGAGCGAGCGACGGCGATTGAGAATGAGGGCCAGGGCGGCGAACACCGCGATGGGAAAGGTAGTGACGATGTTATTGAAAAGGCCCGCGACCGTTTCGAGCGTCGGCAGCGCGCTGGACCGGAGCAACGCGCGGATTTCTCCCGGCGGGAGCCACCAGAGTGAGTCCGGCGTCCCCTGCAGCCACGCGACGGGGTCGTTCCAGCCGGGACGCATCCACATGAGTTGCAGATCGCCGCGCCAGTGCGCGCTCAATCGGGCGGCGAAAAGAAAGAGCGCATTGGCGAAGGCGAGCCACGCGAGAGTTCGCCACAGCGCGGGATAGCGGCGGAGACAGCGCCACCCATCGCCAAGGCTGGCGCGGATGGGATTATACCGCATCAGCAAGAAGTAGCCGACGAGGATGAGCCCGAGCGCAAGTTCACGCATCGGAACGACGTGAAGCAAAAAATCACGCGCGGCGAAAGACTCAGTTCGGGAATGCGCGATACATGCCGGGGAACGTGTCATCGCGCCCGAGCGCAGTGGCGCAGGCTGCCAGCCCGCGTGGACCGCACTTTTCGGAGAAGCAGGATGCCACGAACCCAGGAATACAAGGCCATTGCTCCTGGCTTCCTGGATTCCTGCTTACATTCTTCTTAGCCGACGAGCGATCCCGACGCTCTACGGCAGGTGATCGAAACGCAGCAACACCGCTCCGAAATCGAGAACATTCTCGCCCGGCACACGGAAGCGGTCCGGGATTTCATAGAGTCCGCCGAAACCTCGGGTGAGAAACCCGCGGCGAGTCATGGCGATCACGTGCTTGGATACATTTGGCCGCGCCAATCCGGTGCGTTTGGCGAGTTCGCTTACAGGCAAAGGCTTCCCCTTCATCAATTCGCGCAGGAGTCGCCAACGATTTCTCGCTCCAACAATCGTCAGGACCGACTCAAAGCGGCGTTGCGCGACCTTTGCTTGGGAAGTCTCGGATGCGGCCATGGAATTTACGCCTTTAAAGCCGCCGATGACGGCACAAACAAGCCTTTTGGTGCCTATTCGCTCACGGGTGGTGACTACGCGTTCTCCTATGGTGACCCGCCAGGAACACACGGTGCTCTTATGTTCCTCGTCCGTAACCCTTCCTGCACCAAGAGTGCCTATCGCCTCGCCTCGGGTGCTTCTTCCTTCACGGGCAGTGCCTATACAGTTCCCCAGAACGACTCTATACTCACCGGAGGTGCCTCTCTCCTCACGGCTAGGACGCTGTTACGCCTAATACGCTCCCTAAAAGGCGAAAAACTTCGGCCCGAACGCGTCTAACGCCAAGCGGCGCAACGGCAACATCAATCGAACGCCCCCCAATGACTTCAATCTGCCCTTCGCAGATCGCCTTCGGCCACCCAGCGGAGCGCTCACGCGTGGCAGCGGAACGCTCACCGGCCACGTTAGCCTTATTCCCAGCGGGAGTTCTTGCTGCCGGTGTAAGCGAGGAATAGGCCGAAAACGACGTGGGAGATCAGCACCAACAGGCAAAGGTTCGCGTAGGCGGGTTCTGTTTGGGTCACCTGCTTTACCGCGTCGTAGTAGCGCGTGGTTTCCATGCTGCGGATGAAACCGCTCCAGCCCCAGTAGCTCGCGATGAAGATTTGCGTGATCCCGGCCATCGCC
>CBHXZU010000250.1:0-8058 GCA_966125105.1 uncultured Prosthecobacter sp. | reverse complement strand
CGTGGCACAGTCCGGTCGATTCGTGGCACAGTCACGCCGATCCGTGACGCAATCCGGTTGATCCATGGCACAGTCGCGCCGATCCCATCCGCACTCGGTCCAGCGCTGGCCGACTTTTAACGTTTCTTAAACTCCTCCCCAAACTGCATCCAAGCGAGGAGGATCAGTCCGATCCCCATCAGCGCAGCAAACATAATATAGTCTGGGGAGGTGGACCACCACACCCCCGCTGCGGCAAGTAGCGCGCCCAAGCCGCCGATGAGAAGGAGGAGACGTTTGCCCGCGGAGCCTTCTTTCATGATCACGATTGACGATGAATAAACCGATCGTGGCAAGGGAGAAGGCGCGCCAAGGGAACATGGCCCTCCGGCCCGTAAGTGGGCCGTTGCAAAATGAGTGAATGACTTGCCGGTAATGACGGTCCGTCCGAGCGCCAGCACAATGAACGTGCCTCAGTCATTTGAATCGCGGAATGAAATGCCCGGTGCTTGGAGCGCTTTCCATTACGGGCCGGAGGCCCATGCTCCTCTCGCAAGCGCGCCCGCACATCGCTCAGACGTTCCATGCCGCGCTTGGCGGATAGCGTTTCCCGCTTCCATTGAACGAGACCCTTCGGCATCACCCACACGCTCCCATGGAAGTGTTCGCCCTGCGTCCCCGCAAGCCATTCGTCGGACTCGCCATATCCGCCATCGTCGGCGTCACGATTGCGGACTACTTTCCCATCCCCACGATTGCGCTCGCAATTCTCGTCCTGGCTGGGCTCGCGGGCGCAATGTTCCGGCCTTCCACCCCGACGTGCTGCGTCCTAGCCGCCCTGACGTTCGCGCTGCTGCACACCACGCGACACGGGGATAATGCAGCCCGGGTTTTCGGTGCATCGCTCGAAAAGCCGCGCCGGATTTCAGTTGAGGGTGTCGTCTGGTCTGAGCCGATCGCTTTCGCGAATCCCAAACGTGGCGAAGGTGGAACGTTCTGGCTGAAGATCGAGAAATGCGATCCTCCGGCGCCCGTCACCGGCCAGTTGTGTCTCACGCGATGGTCGTCCAAGGTTCCGGCGTATGGAGATCGCGCGCGTATCCAAGGCGTTGCGCAACGTGTCGAGCCACCCCGCAACCCCGGCCAGTTCGACGTGAGCCGCTGGCTTTCGCGGCAGGGAGTCCATTTTGAAGTCGCAACCGAAGAGTCGCGCGACTGCGTGATACTCGGCCATGACGGAGGCAGCATGCTGACGCGGTTCGGCATTGCCGGCCGCGCCTGGATCAAGGAGCACCTCAACTCCGGCCTGCCACCCGATCTTGAGACCTCCACGTTAATCAACAGCATGATCCTCGGGCTGCGCGGCGACAGTCCCGACGAGCTGAAGGATTTGTTTCAGAAGACCGGCACGCTGCACCTCTTCGCCGTGAGTGGGCTCAATGTCGCGATGCTCGTGTTGATCGGCTGGCACGCGCTCAAGCCATTCGGGTTTCGCAGCAAATCCGGCGCATTCGTGATCATCCCATTGCTCGCCGCCTACGCGGTCATCGTGGGCATGAGCGCCAGTTGCACGCGCGCCACCGTCGTGGGGATTATCGTTCTAGCCGCCGCATTTTGGGAACGCGACGCGATCCCCTTGAACGGGCTCGGCGCCGCTGCGTTCGCGATCCTCGCCTGCGATACGAACGAGCTCTTCAATCCCGGCTTTCAGCTCTCCTTTGTCCTGGTGCTGGTGATCCTCGCGTTCTCGAAGGGGTTCGAGAAGCGGATGGAGAAATGGGCGGAGCCTGATGACTTCATCCCGCGCCGGCTTTGGACGAAGGCGCAGCGCATCTCGGTGTGGATAGGGAACATCGTCGCCGGAACGCTGGCCCTCGGCATCACCGCATGGCTCGGCTCAGTGTTCTTCATGTGGGGATATTTCCACCTCATTTCGCCAGTCGGCCTCGTGGCCAACCTGGCCGCAGTGCCCCTCGCGTTTATCGTCCTCGCCCTGGGTCTCTTGTCGTTGGGCCTCGCATGGTGGTCGCCGCTGGCCACCGCGGTGAATCACGCCAATTGGGCCTGCGCGCGTTTATTGATCGGGTCGGTAAATCTCTCCGCGCAAATCCCGCAAGGCCACCAATACATCGAGTGGCCGAGCATCAAACAAAAGCCCGCGTGCGAAATCGTCGTGCTCGACGTAGGCGAAGGCGCCGCGATCCATCTGCGCGCCGGATCCGGCGATTGGCTCATCGATACCGCGCACCAGCGCGACTACACGCGGGTCCTGCTTCCGTATTTGCGCTCCCGAGGGGTCGATCGCCTCGCGGGAATGTGGATCACACACGGCGATGCCGCGCACGTCGGCGGAGCCGCATCCGTGCTGGCCGATTTTCATCCGCAATGGATCGGCGAAGTCGCGACGCTTGATCGCTCGCCCACGCACCGCGCCTTTCACGCCGTTCTCGCAGCGCAGAAGGTCGGGCGTCGCTTCTTCTGGCGCGGGGATGTTTTCGACTGCAGCGGAGACACGCGCATGCAAGTGCTCTACCCGCCAAATGATCTCCCGCTGCAAAACTCCGCCGACGACAAGTCGCTCGTGGTCCGTGTCGAATGCGCGGGTCGTCGCATCCTTTACACCGCCGACATCGGATTCACCGCCGAGGAGTGGTTGCGAAAGCACGAGCCAGACTTGCAGAGCGACGTGCTGATCAAAGGCTGGGCCGACCGCGATTTCTCCGGCACTCCCGATTTTATCCGTGCTGTGCACCCAAGCGCGTTTGTATGCGCGGAACAGGGTTTTGGCACCGACACCAACAAGTTCGAGGAATGGGCGGAGCCGTTGCGGAAGGCCGGCATGAAAGTCCTCGCCCAGGAGAAATGCGGCGCGGTGCGGATCACCGTGGAGAAATCCGGCGAGGTCACCGCTGCAGCGTGGGTGCAGTGAGCCCGCCTACATGCGCCGCAACTTCGCCTTGTAAATCGGCAACCCTTGCTCGAGGAAGTGCTGCTCGAAGTCGGTCTTCGGGTAATCCGCTTCTTCGATCCACTCGACCCTTTCAAATCCCTTCGCCCGCCCGAGCACCTTTTCGATGTGAAGGAAGTACGGCTTGTCGTCCGTCTTGATCCGCAACTCTCCGCCGGGAGTGATCAATTGGTGCAGCGCCTCCATGAACTCGTCCTGGAATAGTCGGCGATCGTGATGCTGCCGTTTCGGCCACGGGTCCGGAAACAGCACGTGCACGACGCTGGCTGAGCCGATGGGGAGAAGCCATTTCGCCGTGTAGTAGCTTTCCAGCCGGAGGATGCGGCAATTCTCCAGCCCGCCTCGCGCGATCGCCTTGGCGACCTTCTCCACGCGGCCGAGCAATCGTTCCGTGCCCAAGATGTTGCGCTCGGGGTGCCGCTTCGCTTGCGCGAGCAGGAAAGCGCCATCGCCGCAGCCGAAATCCACTTCGAACGGCGCGCCTGTCCGCCCGGGGAAAATCTCCTCCATCTCAGCGCGTCGAAAATACTCCTTCGGAAACCACTCCATCCGCTTTGCGGCGGTCTCGAGTTCCTCTCTTTGCTTCTGCTGTTGCTCGCGAGTCACTCGCCGATGTAGCGCGGCTTGCCCCAGCCGCGCAAGAAATGCTGCCTAATCGGCTGCGTCTGCGCTGGCGTCCCTGCTGGTCTGCCGATTCGCGAGCCGAAGGAAACTCACTTCAGTGGCCCCGTATCGCTTGCGCTTCGCGCATTCCCAACGCCCGCCGAGATCCAGCTCCGCGTTGGGGAGATGCTCCAGGACAAAGATGCCTCCCGGCTTCAATGCTCTCCACAGCGCGACGTTGCCCAAGAGATCCGGCGTAAAGTCGTGATCGCCCGGGTATTTCGCGTATGGCGGATCGGCGAGAATCAAATCGAAAGTGGCTTCACCGCCCGAACGCTCCAGCCACCCGATCGCCTCGTTTTGCATGACCTCTCCGCGAAGCTTCGTCTTCTCCAGGTTTTTGCGAATCACCTCGCACGCCCGCCGATCATTTTCCACGAATACGCAACTCGTCGCGCCGCGGCTGAGCGCCTCGATGCCCAGCCCGCCAATACCCGCAAAGAGATCGAGCACGCGCGTGCCTTCCACGGATTCTCCGAGCACGTTGAAGATCGCATTCTTCACCATGTCCATCGTGGGCCGCAGCCCATCGCCTGCCTGCTTCGGCACGTGCAGCGGAATGCCGCCGGCCAGACCTCCTACCACTCTCATTGGTGAGTGGCTCGACCTGCAGGCGCCGCTGGCGGAGTCGCGTTCTTTTGCGGCGGCGCAATCATCCGTAGCGCTTCATCAAATGCCATCACTTGCTGGATGCGCTTGTCCTTCGTCCCGGTGAGGCGCTCGACCAAATTGTGCTTCGGCTTGGTAAGCGTCCCGTCGATTTCAAATGGCACGGCGCGCAATCCATTGGCGTCCGGAGGACCAAATTGGGCAGAGACAGCGCCGCGATCGGCGAGGAACTTTTGATCGGCGAAAAGCTGCGCATCCAGGTCGAGCTTTCCGTCGAGCTTGGCGGTGCCGGTTGCTTTCAAAGCGAGGGGCGGCGCTGAGATCGTGAGCGGCTGGATCTTCAGCCGTCCATTCCAAATCACGATGTCCGCCTTCGCTTCGGGGATGCTGAAGTTCGCCAACTCTTCCATTCCGAGCTTGGTGCCGATGTCCGTGACCATCTCGATCTCCTTGCAGCTCCCATCCTTGAAGACGAGATTCGCTTTTCCGTTCAGCAGCTTCGTGTCGTCACCGGTTCCCTTAAGCTCGATGACACCGCTAAGCGTTCCCATGACGTTGGGCGAGGCCACTTGCCCGTCCGCGATCGCGCGCGAGAGATCCACGCCGTTTAACCTGATCTTGGCCGAATACTTCGCCGGCTTCTCTGGCTTTCTTGAGTAGCCGCCTTCGATCGTCCCGCCGCCCGCTTTCGCGACAAAGCTCGGTATGATCAAACCTTTCTCCTTCGAGTTGCTCACGCCGGCGCTGAAGTCCGTGACCCCGAGAATCCCGTTCCAAACCACCTGCGCCGCTTTCACGCGTCCTTCGACGGTGTGCTCGCTCACGTCCTTGAGGGCAATCGTCACGCCCGCAGCGCTCGCCACTGGCTTGTGTTCCTTATCGTAGAAATCGACCTGCCCATTATTAACCACGAGCCGCTCGATGAGCACGCGTGAGTCCTTCTCCTTCGGCTTTGGCGTTGCCGCGGGCTTCGGTGCCTTGGGATCACTATTCTGGACCGCCTTGGGTTTCGGCTCCTGCGGAAGTTGCGGCAAACGCCACGAGCCGTCATCCCGCTGCACCATGATGCATCGTGGCGAATCGACCGTGATTTCCGAAAAGACAAACTTTCCGCTGAAAAGCGGTGCGATCCGATGCTTCGCCACGAAACTCGTGCTCTCGAAGAACTGCGTGCCGCCATCCTGGATGCTGATGCCATCGGCGCGCACCCCGCCGAGAACCGAAATATCCAGCGCCTGGAAGGTTAGCGGCATCTTCAGCGCCTTGCTTAGTTCCTTTTCCACCAGGGCGCGGGTCTCGGGCGATTTCAGCCAGCTGGTGAGATACCATGTGGCGCCGGCGAGCAGCACCGCCAAAACGGCGGCGGAAATTGCGAATATTCTGACGAGGCGCTTCACGGCGGCGGCAAGCTAGCGATGCTTTTCGGAAAGGGAAGGGGATCGTTGCACGATGCCCTGCGAGGAGCTAAGAGCGCGCCTTGCGGGCTGCGTTCAATCAAATCTTTCTCGTGGCGCGCGAGCATTTCACCGTGGCGGATACCGCGATCATCTTGAATCCTCGGGCGCAAAGCGAGCGCGCGCATTCCCTCGTCGATGAATTGCATCAGCTTGCGCCCGAAGCGGAAATCCTCCTCACCACCCAGGCCGGCGACGCCCGGCGACTGGCCATGGAAGCCGCTCAGAGCGGGTTCAAAAACGTGGTCGCTGCCGGTGGTGACGGAACTGTGAACGAAGTGGTGAATGGTTTGGCGGGCACCTCCGTGAACCTCGGCGTGCTGCCCGTCGGCACCATGAACGTGTTTGCAAAAGAGCACGGCCTTCCCAATGGCCTCGCCGCGGCATGGGCGGTGATCCGGGAGGGCCGCATCAAGGAGATCGATCTCGCCGCCGCGAATGGGACTCACTTCATCCAACTGGCCGGGATCGGTTTGGATGCGCAGATCGTGAAAGAAACGGATTGGGAGTCCAAAAAGACCCTCGGCCCTCTGAGCTATATCCTGAGTGCTGCGGTGATCGCGGTTCGGATTCCGCCAACAATCGTCGTGGAGGCGGCGGGGACCGTGCATGAAGGCTCCTTCGTGCTGGTCGGCAACGGCCGGTATTATGGGACGAAACTCGTCGTTTTTCCGGAAGCACGGCCGGACGACGGACTTCTGGACATCCTGATCTTCAAAAACCTCGGATACCTCGACATCGCCCGTTATCTCGGCGGGGTCCTTCTGAGGAAGCACACCGAATTGCCCGACGTTTCCTATTTCCAGGCCCCGGCCATCCAGATCCATAGCACGGAGGACGTCCCTATCGAAGTGGACGGCGAACTCTGCGGGTCGCTGCCGGTGAACGTCCGGGTGACGGGCCGGTTACGGATATTTGTCCCTTAAACAGTCGCGCGTTTTCCCCGTTTACTTCGCTCCGTACACACCTAGCCTGTGTGCAGTCGCATGAGTGCCCCGCGTCGCCAAACTCCGATGCCTCCGCAGTTGTGGGCGACGAATCGTCCCGTCGTGGTTCGGGTCCTGGTGGCGATCTTATGCGGCTGGGGGGCAGCGCAGGCGGCCCTGTGGAAGTTCGGTCTGCACGACGTCTGGAACTTCATGTCGCTGGATCCGGCTGCGTTCCGGGATGGTGAGTATTGGCGGCTGATCACCAGCCAGCTCTTCCATGCGAACGTCCTCCATTTCGCGGTGACGATTTTTGTGGTCCTGGTCGCCGGGCGTGAAATCGAGCCGATCATCGGGAGGCGGCCATTCGTGGCCTTGTGCATTTCGGCGGGATTGCTGGCAGGGCTGATGAATAGCCTGGCGTTCCCGACGGTGGCCACGAGCGGTTATTCCGGAGCGGCGGCGGCCATCTTCGCGGCCTATGCCACGATCCTCCCGGAGCTCGAGCAACGCTTTGCGGCTATGTTGCCAGCCCCTTTGCGCATTCGCGCGAAGCACGTCGCATTCGCGCTCGTGGTTGGGTGCGTGGCGCTGATCGGGACACGCGCGCTCCTGGATATCGGCCCCGCGGGGATCCTTCTCGGAAGCGTGGCGGGGTGGGCGTTCGCGCGTCATCTGGGCTTCGGCAATGCCTTCTGGTTCCAGCGCCGGCGCATGGAGGCGCGTCAACGGGCCCTGCGGCGCATGCGCATGTCACCGGATGAGTTCGTGGCGAACGAGATCGACCCGATCCTGGAAAAGATTTCGCGAGACGGAGTGGGTAGCCTGACCCGGGCGGAGCGCAAAATCCTGGAGGAGGGGAGAGGGAAGCTGGCCCAGCGAACGAGCGGCAGGGGTTAACGCCGCCACAGCGCCGATTCGAATCGCCAGAGCAGCCGCAGCCATGGCCCCGGATCTCACCGCTGCAATCGCTCAAACAATCGATCCCGCTCGCGCCCGCTCCGGTCTCGACCGCATTGAAAGCGCGTGGCCTGAAAGTGAACCGCCCCTGCGCGAAGTCCTGCGCACTTTTGGAGACGCGCTGCCCGCGCTGCTCCATCTACTTTCAATTTCGCCAATCTCCGCGACGAAGATTCTTCGCGATCCGGGAGTGCTGTCATGGCTTGCCGCGCCGGCCATTCGAGATTCGGGCCGCGGCGTCCTTCGCATGCGCCGCGCTTTGCAAGATCTCGGCTGGCAGCGCCCGGGAGAATCCGGCATCGCGGTGAAACTCGACGCATTCTCCATCCTTCGAAAATGGAAGCAGCGCGAGACCCTGCGCATTGCCTTCCGGGATGTGGCCGGTCTCTCTGATGTGGAGGACACGACGCAGCAGTTGAGCGCCATCGCGGAGATCTGCATGCGCGAAGTAAGCGAGGCCTGGCTCGCCGATCACGTGCGCAGACTCGGCGATCCGGGC
>CBHXZU010000249.1:0-8099 GCA_966125105.1 uncultured Prosthecobacter sp. | reverse complement strand
AATCCAGTCTGGCGTCCTGGTGGTGAACTCGCTGAACCGCGTCAGCGGCGGCACCGCGAGCAGCAGCCTCGGCGCGCCCCTTACGGTCGCAAACGGCACGATCAATATCGGCAGCAGCAACACCAGCACGTTGCGGTATGTCGGGACGGGCGAGACTACGGATCGCGTAATCAACCTCGCCGGCACGACGGCCGGAGCGATTCTCGAACACTCCGGCGGCGGGGTGCTGGGCTATGGCGCAGTTACGGCGACCGGCGCTGGTATTAAGACACTCACATTGACCGGCTATGGGACGGGCTCAGGTGTGATCTCAGGAGCGATTGCCGACAACACCGCCACCAACAAGACCTCTCTTACCAAGACCGGTCCGGTCGCATGGAAGCTGACCGGGGCGAACACGTATACCGGCACGACCACGATGGCCGGCGGCACGTTGACCCTCGACTTTGCGAATGCCAACCCGGCGACCAACATCATTGCCTCAGCTTCGCCGCTCTCGCTGCAAGCGGGCACCCTGGCCCTCGTCGGTAAGGCGAACGCCACAAATGGTCAGGCCTTTGGCGGCACGACCGTCGCCCTGGGCGGCACGAATGTGACCGTTACGGCAGATGCGACGGCGAATTCGATCGCCCTGAACCTGGGCGCGATCACGCGCAACGCCGGTGGCACGGTAAACTTCACCCTGCCGGCAGGAACGCAATCCGCGACGAATGGCATCGTGACTTCGACCGCGAATGGCACGGGCGGAATTCTCGGCGGTTATGCCACCGTGGGCGGGACCGATTGGGCCACCGTTTCCAGTGGCAACATCGTTGCTTTGCCTGCTGGAAGTTACACGGCGGCACCTCTCACCGGCGGCACTTCTACGGTAAACTACGCGTTGGCCGGTGCTGCGACGATGACGGGGCCAGCCACCTTCAACTCGCTGAAAATCACGGACACAGTGGCGTCGCAGGCGTTGGCGTTGGGCGCGAACGCGATGACTTTCAGCGGCACTGCGGGCGGTCTCCTTTATGCGGGTGGGACTTCCAACGCATATCAAATCACGGGGACGGGCATTATTGGAGCGGGCGCGGCGAACGAGTTCATCGTCGGCACGTCTGCGAACACAGCGCTGACCATCGCTGCGCCGGTCATTGGCGCAGGGGCGGGCGCGCTGACCAAGTCGGGCGACGGCACATTGACCCTCACCGGAGCGAGCAGCTTTACCGGCGCGGTGAATCTCACGGGTGGCGTAACGGCGGCCAGCTTGACGAACACGGCAACGACCCCATTTGGCGGCCAAAACGGCACGACCTACCGGATGTTGAACTTCACGAACGGCGCCACCTTCCGCGCGACTGCGACGTATAACGACAATGCGCCGACGGCTACGAACACCGCATTTGTCTTCAACTTCGGTGCTGGAGGCGGTGTTCTCGACGTATTGAGTGGATTTACGCTGACGCTGGATGACGGCAGCGGAACCGGCATTGCGACCACCAACGCTCAGCTTCAAGGTTCGGGCGACCTGACCAAGACCGGTCCGGGCACGCTCTCGCTCGGTAACGGCTCGAGCAACTTCAGCAACTTCACCGGTCGCATTTTCGTCAATGCGGGCACGCTGACGTTTGGCGGAACGAGCGGCGGAGCCAGCCCGCTCGGCGCCGTGTCTGCGGGCACCTTTGTGGCGGCCGGCGCAGGCATCAATCTCAACGGCGCAAACAATACCGCTGCAGAGCCCCTGACCTTGAACGGCACCGGCACTGCGGGCCTCGGCGCGCTGACGAATGGCAGCGGCACGGCATCGAGCTTCGCGGGTTTGATCACCCTGGCGAGTAACTCCGCAATCGGCGGCAGCGCCGGCAACATCACGCTTAACGCGCCGATCATCGGAACGGGCAGCCTGAACAAAGTAGGAACGTCCCAACTCACCTTGGGCGGCGGCAACACCTACACCGGCGGCACTACAGTAAGCGCGGGAACGCTGCAGCTCTCAAAACTCTCGGCCATTCCCGCAACCGGCGCTTACACCGTCGCGGCCGGCGGCACACTCACCGTCAATGCGGGCGGAACGGGCGAGTTCCAGAACGGCGATATCACGGCGATCCTCGGGAATACGACATTCGCGAACAACACCGCGGCCTTTGGCATTGATACCACGAATGCGCCGGGTGGCTCGTTCGCTCCCCCCGCGGTGACAGGTGCCATGAGCTTCGTCAAATCCGGCACAGGCACTTTAGTCCTGCCCGCGAGCAGCTACACGGGCGCGACTTCCATCATCGGAGGTACCATTCTCGCCACGGGGGATAACACATTGCCCACGACGACGGCCGTGAATATCGGTCTCAACGGGACGACCGTTGCAAACCTGGACCTCGCGACCTTTAGCCAGACGCTCACGGGTCTGACGGTATCCACGAACAACGCTGCCTCGGCGAACGTCGTGACGATCGGTTCGGGAAAGACATTGACCATCAACGGCAACGTCTCGATCGGCAACACGGTGGTCACGGGCACTACCGGGAAAACCATTCTGAACTTTGTGGGTGGCGGTAACCTCGCGGTGAACTCATCGGGAGGAACCTTCAACGCAGGCGTTAATATCAACACGACCAACAACTCGGCGATCGCGACGGTGGACATGTCGGCATTGACTACCTTTACCGCAAACCTTGGCGCGACTGGCACGTTCGCTCTCCAACCGCAGGGCGATAACCGCGGTTTTGGTGTCGGAACGGTTGTGACCCTCGCTGGAACGTCCAACGCGATCACTGCAAACAACCTGAACATTGGCGCGAGCGCCACTGGCGTCCTGAACTCGCTCTTGCTCGGTGCAGGGACGAACACGCTCAACGCTAATACGGTTAACCTTGGAACCGGCAACCGTGACAGCGGCGAACTGAAGTTCTCTGGTGTGTCGGGCACGGTGGTCCTCCGCAATGCAGCGGGAACGGGTCGTGTCGCGATGAACATGGGAAACTCCACTGCCCAGGGAACGACATACGTGAACAACACGTCGCTCGATACGACAGGGCACAATGCGGATCTCGCGATCAGCACGTTTACGACAGCTCCTGCGACTCGCGGCGGAAATGCCACGTTCGACGTGAAGTTCGATACGGGTACCCTCGACATCCGAACCATCAACATGGCCGTGACGAAGGGCGCGGGCACTTCCGCGAGCAAAATCGCCATCTCCGGCGGCACGGTGAATTTGGGTGGATCTGCGGCGTTTGCTGACACCGGAACTGGCGCAGTCACCCTGGCAACTGCGGCCACCGGCGAACTCGCCATTACAGGGGGCACCGTGACGAGTAGTGTAAACATCACACGTGGCGCGGCGACCGCGGGTTCGGCAGCCATCCTGACGCTCGATGGTGGAACGCTGGACATGAGCGGCAAGAACATCGGCGGGGCGGTTGCCATCGACACGGTGACGCTGGCCTCGGGCACGCTGAAAAACGTGGCTGAAATCAACGCTGGCGGACCAGTGACGAAGTCCGGAACCGGAACGTTGAACTTCGACGGCACCAACGCCTACACAGGCACGACCAGCGTGGCCGCAGGCACGCTGCTGGTAAACGGAAGCCTCACCGGCTCGATCGTGAATGTGGTCGCCGGCAAGTTGGGCGGTGTCGGATCGATCACCAAGGCGGTGAATGTCGGCGACGGCATCGGGACGGCAGACGCTATCTTCGGCCCGGGCGCCAGCATCGGCACATTGAATACTGGAGGATTGAGCTTTGCCGCCGATGGCGTTTTCCAGTTGGAGATCAATTCGACAACCCTCGCGAGCGACTTCGCGAATGTGACCGGCAACCTCGTGCTGGATCTCGGAAACACCGTGACGCTGTCTATCAGCGATTTGAATCCACTGGCCATCTCGAGTGGCAGCCTTCCGTTCATCAGTTACAGCGGCAGCTACAACGGCGGCTTGTTCAATGTCGGCGGCGTCGTGATCGACGACTATGACGCGGCAACAAATCCCGCTTCGGCGATGTTCCAAATCGCCGGAAACAATTACCGGATTGATTACAACGCCGGTGGGAACACGGTCGCATTGATGGCCGTGCCGGAACCGGTCGGCGCCATGAGCTTGTTGACGGGACTCGGCATCATCGCCGGATTCGGCCGTTCCCGCCGCCGGGCGTCTGCGCGCGTGTGCTAACGGGGACCGCCAGGAGAAACTTCCTGCAATCGCCAAAAAGTCATTTCCGGTTAGCGCGATTCTGAACCGGTAAAAAAGTGGGGCATCTGAGAAGCTTTAGCGACTGAAGGACCCCGAGCCATACCCGCGCGACTCCTTAACCGGAAACTTCTATTGGCATTGGCTGTAGACGAATGCCTGAGCGCGCAGCGACAGTCCCTACTTCGCCTTCTTTTTCTTCGTCGGCTTGGGCTTGAGCGCGCTCACATACGCGAGACTCGCGGCGAAGAATGCCTTCAATTCCTTTGTTCTCGCCAGGAGCGTCGGCGGAACTTCGACGTATTCCTTGAGGACCGCACCGTTCTGCTCGCAAAGCTTCGACTTATATTTCTCGAGGAATCCGTCACGCTCCTGCTTGGGCAATCGCAGGGCGAGGCGCCCGTCTTTCGTCAGGAAGCTGAACATGTGTCCGTTCACTGAGGTGTAGGCCATGGTCGCGCCCTTCCGCTCGACGTTTTGAGCGGTTGCGATCAGGGCCTCGTAGTGCTGAAGCGCTTTGGCGATTGGATCATTCAGGCTCATGTCCTTTCGCTCGGACGCGACGGATTATATCAGCCCAGTATCTTCCGGCCAACCGCAGATGACGTTCAGACACTTCACGGCCTGACCCGATGCGCCTTTGACCAGGTTGTCCTCGGCGCTGAGCAGGATCATGCGTCCGGTGCGAGTGTCGTGGCGCCAGGCGATGTCGCAGAAGTTTGTGCCAACGACATTCTTCGTGTCGGGGAGGTTGCCCTTCTCGCCGAGCAGCCGGACAAACTTTGCGTCGTGATAAGCTTCGCGGTAAGCCTCGGTCAGATGGCCGAGTTCCACCATGTCCGCGGGGGCGACATAGATCGTCGTGTGGATCCCGCGGTTCACCGGGATGAGGTGCGGTGTGAAAGTAATCGTCACGTTCTCACCCGCGGCGTTGCTCAACTCCTGTTCGATCTCAGCGAGATGGCGGTGTTTCGGCACGCTGTAGGCGCGCACGCTCTCATTGCACTCGGCGAAGAGGTAATCGACCTTCGCATTCCGTCCCGCCCCGCTGACGCCGCTCATGCTGAAAACGCAGATCGTCGCCGCTTTCAGCAGGTTCTTGCGGAGCAGCGGGATGAGCGGCAGCAGCACGCTGGTGGGATAACACCCGGGGCAGGCGATCAGCTGCGCGGCCTTCACCTGTTCGCGGTAAACTTCCGGCAATCCGTACACGGAAGCTGCTGCGAGTTCCGGCGCGTGATGGTTCTCGCCGTAGAACTCCGCGTAAGTCGCGAGATTCTTGATCCGGAAATCCGCGCTTAAATCGAGCACCCGCAATCCAGCCTTCACCAAAGGCGCGGCGAACTCCGCAGCCACGCCGTGCGGCAAGGCGAGGAAAACGATCTTCGCGCCGGTGGCGAGAATCGCCTCGGGAGTCGAATCGATGAACTTTAGCGCCGCGTATCGGGTCCCTTGAAAGCGCGGATACACCGACGCGAGTGTCTGCCCCGCGGCCTGGCGCGAAGTCACCGCGACGAGTTCCGCATGCGGGTGTCGCGAGAGCAGCCGGACCAACTCTTCTCCGGAATAACCACTGGCTCCGACGATGACGACTTTCTTCGTGTGCATGTGTGTAAAAAAGAAAACCGCGTTTGCCTTGGCCCTCCAAGCGCAAACGCGGTGATTTCTGAATTGCTTCGTTCTCCTGCGCGGCTAATCCGCGCTCCGCGTTACGCGGGCGCTCCGCTGAGGCCGCCGAGGTCGAGCGGCGCATCAGGCTGCGACGCCTTGTCGGGCGGCGCGATCACCGTGCCTCGGCCGGATTTCGGCGCGCTGGGCGGGTTGCGCATAGTGCCCGTGCTGACGATGTCGTTGACCTGCTCGCCATCCAGCGTCTCGAAGTCGAGCAGCGCCTTGGCGATGATCTCGAGTTTGTCGCGGTTGACGGTGATGAGGTGCTTGGCGCGATTGTAAGCATCGTCGCAGAGCTTCCGAACTTCGCGGTCGATCTCCTGCGCGGTGGCCTCGCTGAAGGTGCGCGAGCGATTGATGTCGCGGCCGAGGAAGACGTGCTCTTCATGCTCGCCGTATTCCACCATGCCGAGCTTCTCGCTCATGCCCCATTCGCAAACCATCTTGCGGGCAATCTGCGTGGCCTGCCCGATGTCGCCGCGGGCACCATTCGTCACGTCACCGAAGATCAGTTCCTCCGCGACGCGGCCGCCCATGATCATTACGAGACGATCGAGCAGCTCATTCTTGCGGTGGGTGTATTTGTCCTCTGTCGGCAGATACATCGTGGAACCGAGCGAAGGACCGCGCGGGATGATCGTGACTTTGTGAAGAGGATCCACATTCGTGAGCAGGCAGCCAAGGATGGCGTGGCCGGCTTCGTGGTAAGCGGTGTTTTCCTTCTCCTTGTCGGACATCGCCAGCGAGCGGCGCTCCTTGCCCCACCGCACCTTGTCGCGGGCCTCCTCGAGCTCTGCCTTGGTGATGAATTTCAGGCCGCGCCGCGCCGCCATGAGCGCCGCTTCGTTAATCACATTCGCGAGCTCCGCGCCGGAGTAGCCGGGCGTGCCGCGCGCGATCACGGCAAGGTCCACGTCTTCGGCCATCTTCACTTTCTTGGAGTGAACCTTCAGAATCTCCTCGCGGCCCTTCACGTCCGGCAGCGCGACGGTGACCTGGCGGTCGAAGCGTCCGGGACGCAGCAGTGCCGGATCGAGCACGTCGGGGCGGTTCGTCGCGGCGATGATGATCACGCCATCCTGGGTGTCGAAGCCGTCCATCTCCACGAGCAACGCATTCAGCGTCTGCTCGCGTTCGTCATGTCCACCCCCGAGACCATGCCCGCGATGACGACCCACGGCGTCGATTTCATCGATGAAGATGAGGCACGGTGCCGACTTCTTGCCCTGCTCGAACATGTCGCGCACGCGGCTCGCACCGACGCCGACAAACATTTCCACGAAATCCGAACCGCTGATGCTGAAGAACGGCACGTCCGCCTCGCCGGCGATCGCGCGGGCCAGCAGCGTCTTGCCGGTGCCGGGCGAACCCACCATCAGGATGCCCTTCGGAATGCGTCCACCGAGCTTCTGGAACTTTTTCGGATCCTTGAGGAACTCGACGATCTCCTGCACTTCCTCCTTCGCTTCCTCGACGCCGGCGACGTCCTTGAACGTCACCTTGTTCTTGTCGCGGGCAAGCATGCGAGCCTTGCTCTTGCCGAAGCTGAGCGCTCCCTTCCCGGCCATGCGCAATTGCTGGCGGAAAAAGAAGTACAGCAGCAGAAGGATGAAAGCGATTGGCAGGAAGTTGAGCAGCGCGCCGAGCACGATGTTGTTATTGCCCGCCTCGATTTCGGGGACCAAATGCCGCGCCTTCAAATCATCCAGCAAGTCCTTGTTATACTGCGGATGGATGGGTGTGCGGAATGGCGCAAGGTTGGACGGGACTTCCGCGGAGACTGACTTGTCCTTCAACAAAAAGCCCCGGATCGTGTCGGTGGGGCTGCCCGCTTCAGAAACGAGCTTGAGCCCTTTCTGTGTGACCCTGTCGTCCTCCACCATTTTCTGAAATTGCGGGTACGGCAGCTCCTGCGCATTTGCGAGCGGACTGCGCATGTAGAATGCGCCCCCGATCAAGGCGATTGCTGCGGCGAACAGGATCAATCCCCGCCAATTGAAGTTAGGTTCCGGCGCGCCGCCCCCGTTTGGGTCGCGCTCACGGTTCGGACGAGGTGATTGCTGAGCCATGTTTAAAATCCTTAAACGTCGAAAATAGACCGTGGGCCGCTTCCGTCAACCGGGATGTCCCAGAGCCTGAGACTGATTCGGATAAGACGTTTGCGTGGCCGCGCCCACGTTTGGTTGTATCGGAACGTGCCGAAACCCACCGACATCCGCGTCCGCGAGAGCGCGCTCTATTTTCTCCCCTACGAACACCG
>CBHXZU010000248.1:0-8107 GCA_966125105.1 uncultured Prosthecobacter sp. | reverse complement strand
AAGCATTCGAGGACGAGTATCTCCTGCCGTTCGAGCTCGAGCTTCCGGTGACGGCGATGTTCGCGGCCATGCAACAGCTCGAGGAAAATCTCGGCGCGATCGAAGCGGCGCAGATCGAAGTCGTGGCGCGGCCGAAGGGCAGCGGCAAGGAACCGACGCCGCCCCCAAACTGATCGAGCCAGTGTGGACGGCGAGCTTCGTCTTCACACTGGCGCGAGAAACCGGTTGGCCGGAGCACTTCATCTTCTGGGAACTGCCACTCGCGCGGCTCCTCCAATACCAGCACTGCGCGTTACGGGCGCATGATGTGTGGACCGTGCCGGTCGCGCCTCCCGCAACGCACCAGCTCGAAACTCTGCTGACGAACTGGAGACCCGATGAACGGACGCCTGCGTTTTGATCTGAAACCGATTCAGCGCGGCATCAAGGCGCTCGCGCCACAGGTGAAGAAATCCCGGCGCGAACTCGCGGAGGAGGCTGCGCGCGGCTTTGTAAAGGAGGTCGTCGCGATCACGCCGCCGGCATCGAAGGGCAAGCGGGGCAGTGCGGCGAAGAAGGCCGGGGAAGGAGCCATCGTCGCTGACCTCGCGCGCGTCATGGTCGCCGCGGCCCGGCGCAAAGGCGTGAAGCTGACCGACCCGGCGGAGATCCATAAGCGCCTGCGCGACCCACGCACCGGCCGGATCAATCCGCGAAACTTGAAGAGTTTATATCCGGTGGACGCATCGGCACTGCGCGCACTCAAACGTGACCTACTCAAGCGAGTCGGTGAACTCGCCGCGGGCTGGAACGCAGGTGCGCAGAAGCTTGGCGTGAAGCTACCGGCGTGGGTCTCGCGCCACGGCTCTGCACGCAGTTCAGCAGCAGTAAATTCATTCCGGGTGTTCCGCATCATCCTCACGAACGCTGTAAAATATGTAACAAACGTGGACGCCTACGACCGGCGCATCCAATCGGCCATCAACATCCAGGGGAAGAAGATGCTGCGGCGCGCTGAGTTCCTTTTGATACGCGCCCTGCGACGAGCGGCCTGGAAGTAACCGGCCCCGCGAGTCGCGGGGTAGATCAGCAGCAGCTCGCCGGCCTCATGCGTTGGTGGTCGTCAGTTCAAGTCCGGCCCCCGCAAGCACTCTCCGAACCAAAGACAGCAGTTGGGCCGGAACCAACCAAACTTACACGCGCGCTGGTATAGAATGGCGGACCTGAGAAAGTCCTCTGAAACATGCTACCGAATAGCGCTCATTACGCGGATGATTTTCTTAGGCGTCACGGCTTGCATTCGACTGACGCCGTTGAAGCTGAGTCTAAGGCGATTCATTGGGCTTCGGCCGGGAATGTTCTGGTCAACCAGGGATTCGCCCGTCTCACCGAGGCGGATTTCATCCAAAAACCTGCTGCTGGCTTCGTGCTTCACCTGTTGCACCGCGCCTTTGAGCATGTCGAGGCTGCTATCGTGGCCTTCGTGACCGGGTCCGGAGCCTCTTCCGAGAGTTTGTCCCGCGTCACAGTCGAACTTTCAGTGTCGATCCAATTCATCCTCGCGGGACAGCAGGAAAGTCGATTGCTCGCGTTCTTTGGGAACTACAAGCACGACGAAGAGAAGCGACTACGAAATTGGTGGCGAACGATCGAGGCGCTTCCGGCGAATGAGAAAAGTGAATACGCGAAAGCGATTGGACACCGTCAAAATGCTGTTGCCAGCATCGCGGCTATGCTAACGAGATTGCATGACGAGTTTCGCGGAGCTGGCATTTCGTTGGCAGAGGAAGCATGGCCGAACGTAGCAACACGCTTCGAAACAATTGGAGACGCTCATGGCTACCGAACACTCTATTCACGAATGTCGAGCCAAGTGCATTCTGATGCAGAGGAAACCATAAGATATTTTCTCGGACGCTCAGCGAACAACGAGGAGCTGTTTCAAAGAATGGCCGCGGAGACGATCGCGTTCAGCAGGTTCATGCTCTATTTTGGCGTGAAGTACTTTCTGAAAGCGCATGTGGCGTTCGCGGCAGGTCATGCGATGACCGCGGAAGCTGCTCTTCTGGATCGCGGCTTGGAAGTCATTGATGAAGAGCTGAAGGCCATCGCACCATTGGTTGACGGCTGATCCTCCGTTGACGCGGTGCGGAGGGCATGCCGAAAGCCACCGCCGTATTCGATGCCGACGACAGCCGCCTGAGCACCGCGCTAGCGCGCATCAACGGCAAGATGCTTGCGCTGCAATCGCGCATTGCGAAGTTCGCGGCAGCATTCATCGCGATGCGCGTGGCGGCGGGTGTGGTGACGGCGGGATTTGATCGCTTCAAGCAGGCGCTCGATCTTGGCGGCCAGCTCAATGACCTCTCTGCGAATACCGGTGTCGCGGTGGGTGAATTGGTCGTACTGAAGCAGGAGTTCGCCAACGCGGGTAAATCGGCGGAAGACCTCGGGCCGGTGCTCGGTAAGATGGCGAAGACGCTGCAAGGCGGCTCGGCGGACGACACGATTAAGAAACTCGGGATCAACCTTGAGGAGCTGAAACGCAAGACGCCCGCTGAGCAGTTCCGCACGCTCGGCGCGGCGATCAACAGCGTGCAAAACCCGTCGGAGAAAGCCGCGGCGTCGATGGAGGTTTTCGGGCGAAGCGGTGCGGAAATGCTCGCGCTGTTCTCGTCTGACGGCTTTGGCGAAGCCTCGCAGCAACTCGGCTCCCAGGCACAGCTTCTCGCGCGCGATGCTGCGCTCTTCGATGACGTGAGCGACAAGCTCGCATTGACCGGCGTGAAGGTGCGCGGGTTCTGGATCGGCGTGGCGGACAAGGTCGCACCGGTGCTCAAGCCGTTGCTCGATCGCTTTGCGTCGCTCGATCTGGGGAAGTGGGGACAGCAGGCCGGTGAAGCGGTGGCATTCATCGTGCAGGCGTTCGCGGACGGCAAAGTTGGCGACATCCTTTTTACCTCGGCGAAGATCGCCTTCGCCAACGCGGTGAACTTTCTCGCGGGTACGCTCATGGGCGTGGCTCAGGCGCTTTGGCAGGCGCTCGTTGAAGCCGTGAAGAACGCGATTACGCTCTTTCAGATCGTAACCACTGCCGACTTCTGGATCGGCATGGGCAAAGCGATCATGGGTATCGCGCAAAGCTTCATTACGTTCCTACTCGATGGCCTCGCGGAGCTGCTCGATTGGCTTTCCGGCATCCCACTTATCGGCGACGAAATCGGCGAAGGAGCGAAGGAAGTGCAGTCCTGGGCAGACGGCGTGCGGCAGGCGAGCGAACAGAACAAGCAGGCCGGCGCCGACCTGCTCACGCCCGCGTTCGATAAGGCCGGAAACCGGATGCGCGAGACGTTCGAGAACATCGGCAACGCGCTCTCGGAAGGATTCACCAAGGGCAGCGGCCTCATCGACACGAGCGATTGGGAGTTGCATCTCGACGACACCATCGGCGGTGTGATGGACCGCGTGCAGAAGGTCTCCGCGAAAGCCCGCGAGGATGTGGAGCCGAAGAAGCCGACTGGCCCGGTGCTCAACCTCGATGACGAGGACGAAAAGAAGGAGACGACGACGAAGCCTGCGGTGTCGGCAATCCAACGCATCGGTGGGGGCGGAGCGGCCTTCGGCAGCGGCGATCCGATGCTCCGCGAGCAGCAGCGCCAGACGCGCGAACTGAGTACGCAAACCGGTCTGCTCCGCGATGTGAAACGGTTGCTCGACCGCCCTGCCTCCAAGCCGCCGACGCTGACACCGGCCTTCAGCTAGCGTGTCCGCAACACCGCTCCCAACAACCGGCGTCACCGGCGGGATCTCCGAAACGGGCCTCGCCACGCTCGATGTGCCGCTCTTTGTCGAGACACTCGCCGAGGCGCTCACGGTGCTCCCGAATCTCGGCATCGGCTTGCCGTATCGTTCGCGCAGTTTCACGCAGGAGGACGACGGCGGCTATAAGGTCACGCTCCACTACGAGGGCGTCACCAACGAGTTTAACGAGAACGAGGACCAGATCACGTTCGAGCTGGATACCTCGATGGCAGAAGACGCCATCCAGACGCATCCGTTCTTCGACACGCTGAAAACGCGCTATGCGTGGGACGCCGCGAAGGAACAGTTCGCGGAAACCTTGCCGGAGCAATCGGGACAGCAGACCGCGCTGAGCGGTAGCGGCAAAAAGGTGAAGAAGAACCCGCTCTTCGGTGTGGACTCGTGGCTCGTGGTCGGCGCGGTGTTCCGGCGAACCTACATTGCGCGCAACATTCCATCCGGCATCCTGCGCGGGATCGGCACGATTGTGGACAAGCCGCCCGGCATAGAGCAGTTCAAGCTTCCCGGCGCAGCGAAGAAGCGGAATTGGCTGAAGCTTGCACCCAAGATCAAGCGACGCGGGAACGCGGTGGAGATCACGGAGGAATACATGCTCTCCGGACCGAACGGCTGGATTCGGGACGTGTATGGGCAGGCGCAATTGGAAGGGGGTGGCGAATGACGGAGTCCCCGTTCGTGAAGCGCGGACAGCCAATCACCGCGCAGCTCTGGAATCAGCTCTGCGCGGCCGTGCGGGGGTGCCGACTGATCGCGGGCGAAGGCGTGCGACTGCGCGAGATGCCGGACGGCACGATCATCAGTTTCACCGGCGACGGCGCGGACTTCGCGCATCCGTTTCAGGTTTCGATGATCGGAAAGGAAGCGGCGACCATTCGTCCAGGGACCGTGAACCGCGTGGAGGCGAAGATCAAAGACGTGCCGCTCGCAGGATCGGAGACCAAGCCGCCGCCTGTGCTCAAATTCGGCCAACCGATGCTTGATGACGAAGGCCGCGGCTACATCTGCGTCGAGGTCACCTGCCGAGAGAAGGATTGGTCGGTCGAAAAGGTCGAGGTCGTGCAGGTGGCCGATCCGAACACCAGCGATGGCGAGCAGGGCGAAGGCACGGGCGGCAGCGGCGGCGCGGTTGCACTACCTGGT
Source organism: uncultured Prosthecobacter sp. (assembly GCA_966125105.1). Lineage (GTDB taxonomy): Bacteria > Verrucomicrobiota > Verrucomicrobiia > Chthoniobacterales > Chthoniobacteraceae > SXWH01. The sequence continues at coordinate 3,166 of CBHXZU010000248.1, read as the reverse complement.
CGGCGCGCACGGTATCCACTCGCTATGCTGCGAGAGCGAAAGGACGGGAAACTCGACCTCTACCAGATCACCTTCTTCGACCTTCAACATCGCCCGGCGCTCAGCTCCGACCGCAAGACCGCAACGCGGCATTTCTTTTGGCAATGATCGCGGCGGAGGCTTGGAATCGACTGGTCCGGCTGGTGAAACGGGCGCGCGCCTTGCCTGGCGTTCGTTGCGCAACGAGCCCGCGTCCGGACGGAGTGATCGTTTCGGGTGAAGGGCGCTCGAACTGGCGGCACCCGTGGTTCGTGACGGCGCGCCACGAGTTCAAGGAAGATGGCGCGGGCGAATGGCGCGCGTTCTTTCGTCCCGGCTTCGTGAACGGTCGCGACGCGCACCTAACCAAGCCCGCGGATTGGCCGGATGGGATCGCACCGGAAGATGAAGCGCCGAGCAGCTACGATGTTCCGCTCACGAATGAGCCTATGCCGTATCTGATCCTCGACGGCTGGCGCAATCCGCTGATGCCCGATTCCGTCAGTGCCTCGCTCTCCGGGCAAATTATCGCGGCACCGGCCGAGGGCTACCCGAAGTGCTTCGAGAAGCTTGGCGTGAAGGCGGCGGCGAAGGGCGGCGACGTGTTCAAGTCTGGCGCACTCGAAGGTGAGTTCGATCCGGCGCGCACACGTGAAATCCGGGCGATGGACATTGTGTTGTCCAAGGCTCGCATCGGCACGCGGCTCCAGATCGACGTTCACGATCCGCTGCTGGACGCACAGACCGAAAGCATCTCGACCGTCTTTCTCAACGACCACCTGCGCACGACGGGCGGACGCGCGAAGCTGCGCGCTACGGCTAAGTATCGACCGCCCCAAGAGCAGAGCCTCGCCCTCATGTATGGAATGCTGCTCAACGCAGGTGACGCGCAATACGACGAGTTGAAGATGGCAACTGTGTGGATTGTCTCGCCACCGGACGCGCCGGAGGACGCCGAGCCAGACGAGACGTGGACGCCCTATCCACAGCACTTCGTTTTCTGGAACCTGCAACACGCCTCGCGACTCATCCCGCCGAAGGCACCGAATCCTCCGCTGCGTCTTCACACTGGCCTCGCAGGCGGCGTCGGAGACCGCATCAACGATGCGATACTGAGCTTCGTGAACGACCGTAACGCCGAGGCCGAGGCGTACTTCGGGCAGGCGGATGCTCGCGGCATTTTCTGGAGCACATAGCGATGGCGCTCGATCCCAAGACGAACCGTCAGGACCGCGAAGCGGTGAAAGCGAAGAAGGCCGCGGAAGAGCCGCCGCTCAATCCGCCGTTTCCGCACCAGCGGCAGTCGTTCGATCCTTTTTTCTTCTCGCTCGAGCGCGAGCCGCTGCCGCCCGACGACAAGAATCGACCCAACTGAAGTCATTCCGCTTGGATTGCGATGCCCGCCGTTGCGTCTTACCGTTGCGGCCCATGTGCAACCGCTTTGTCCAGAAAGGCCGCGAAGTCCGACCTCAGCAGAACGCTACGGTGCTGATGAAAGGGCCGGGAGGATTCTTTGAGCTGCCGTTTGAAGCCGTTTTCGGTGGGCCTGCTCGAAACGAGAGCCGCAACTATTGGATCAAAAAGGAGGGCGCGGAGCCCGTGCTCGTGCCGGACATCTCGCGATTTGGTGAGAAGGACAAGGAAACCAGCCAGCAGAACTGGGAGGACGTTCCGCCGGGGTCTGCCATGGAAGGGTTGTTACTACCGACGCCGCCCGGAAAGGAATACCGGCTATTGAAAGTCGTCACGCAGGCGGCGACGCCAGAACAACTCGCGCGTCTCGGGAATGACCGTGTTCCGATCTTCGTGCCTGCTGCGATGACGCTTCCGACAAGCGCGAGTGATTGACGTAACGTGCGAACGCGACGAAGAAGGGCGCTCAATCAAACAAGGAGGCTGTATGGCAAACTATATCGACAAGCAGAACGGCCCCTTTTTTCGAGCGCACCAGCAAGCGCCGTAAAGGGTTTCCATCGGAGACGCAAGTTAAGCGCGGCAAGCGGATCGTCCGCGGCTACAAGGAGCTGATCGAGAAACTCGGGCGCAACGATCCGTGCCCGTGCGGATCGAACCGGAAGTTCAAGAACTGCTGCATGCACAGCGGCTGCTTTTGACGGCGCGCGCCGCAATTACTTTTTTCCGCGAGTAGGTCCCGCTCGCCGATCCTTTGACATCGGACAGGCGGGCGTGAGCGATCTCGATCTTTTTACTGATCTCGTCACGCGCAAGCTCGTGAGTCGCGACGGCGGCGCAGTGACGCTGCCGTCGCTCGTACTCGGCGACGTGCTGCGATGCTCGCTGCGCACCATGGAGCGCAACGAGGCAGGCGATCTTCGCGAACGCGATCTGCGCGTGCGCACGCTTCGCGCGAGCGTCGGCAAGGTGCTCGAAGCGCCGACCGCTGGCTGGTTCAAGCTGTGGATCGGCGATCATGACACGCCGCAGGTTAGCTTCGACGCCGACGCAGAGACCTTCAAAACGGCGGCGCAGGGGTCGGGCATCATCGATACGGCGGAGAAGCCCGCCGCGGGGACGTGGATCGTGCGGACGACTCGCCCTGACTCGGAAGCCGATTGGCCCATCTACGTTCACACCAACCGGCTCACGCCCACTTCGTTTGTTCGCGTGCGGCAGTTCAAGCAGCTCGGAGTCTGGTGGTTTGAGTGCCGACTCATCCAGGCACCGCTTGCGTTCAGCGACGGTCACGAGCGCGTCCTGCCAGGTCCGCCTTCAGTGCGCCGCGTGCGCAACGGCAGCGCCGGCTCGGAGACAGAACCGCCGGTGAACGAACTCCAGGCACTTCACCTCCCGCCGGACTTTCGCGGTACCTACTTTCTGCGCTGGAACTATCGCGTCTCGAAGCTGCTTGGTATCGAAGACGGGCCGGACGAAATCGCTGCCGCGCTGAACGCGATGTTTAGCGGGAGCGGGAAGCGGTTCGAGGCAACCAACCCGGAGCCGGACCACGCCTATGTTGAATTCGTCGGAGAACTCGCGGGCGCACCACAGCCGCTCATCAGCGTCGAAGTGAATACGTTTCAGCCGGGCGTGCTCACCTTCTACCTGCCGCTCGACCGCGCGGAGTTGGCGGCGGCGTGGGGGGGGGGGGCGCGGCGCGCACGGCCCAGGGCGGGGGCCCGGGGGGGGC
>CBHXZU010000247.1:0-8123 GCA_966125105.1 uncultured Prosthecobacter sp. | reverse complement strand
AAGGGCTGCGCCAAAAAAACGAGTCGGACGCCAGTTGCAAAGAACGAAAAGCTCCAAGGGAAAACTTTTATCCGATACCCAACGCTCCAATTTCGGGAGCGTCAGGCGCTGCCAGGGCTTGGAAAGCCAGGGGCAAAGCCGCCCGATCGGGCTCGGCCAGGAGGGTTCTGAATCAGTCTCGAGTTTGCGCGCTCAGGATTGCGCCCACGCCCGCGGCAACTAATTTGTCTGTTCCCGCCCGCCGGGAAACTCCACGCGCAACTCATGAAAATCGAAGGACTCAAAGGCTGCTACGAGAAAACCGGACCCCTGTTCTACTTCGCCCGAATGTGCTCGAAAATCCGGCTGCACACTGAAGGCAAACTCCCGGCGGATTACCTCGACATGCTCGGACAGGGATTCGATGGGCGCACTTGCCGGTATCTCGAAGTCACTTACGAGGATGTGAAAGCACAGGTCCTGGCCGGGAAGACCGACGAGGAAGTTCTCGAATGGTGCCAGGCGAATGGCCGCCGCCTCACCGACGAACACGTGCTCATCTACAACAGCTTCATGAGCAAACGCGGGTGGCGGGACGACGAGACGGATGGATTCATTCCCGACATGATCAAGGAATACGGCCTCGCCAACGATGGTCGCGTGATCACCGACTTCGACCTGATCGAGGTCGATGAAGGTCGTTGGTATCCCGATCAATGGCGGGACGCGTGGAAGTAGCCGTGGCTAGAAAGCCGCGCCACACACGGCCGGCAACGTGGCGGATCTTTCCGAAACCGGCATCCGACTGGCGTTTTTCGTAGGACCAAGGTCCAATAGCTCCAAGTGTCCGGCGCGGACACGGTGCTCTGAGTCGCCATGCCTGCAACTATCAAACGAGAAGCTGACAATATCTATGTGTTACGTCTCAGCGGAACGGTGCTCAAAGAGGAAATCAATGACGTGCAGAACGCCATTTCCGCCGACATCAACGCCGGGGTCGGCCCACGAGTGCTGACGTTGCTGGACCGTTTTGAAGGTTTCGAGCGCTACGCCGAGTGGGGTGACCTGGCCTTCCTCCAATCACACAGCCACGACATCGAGAAAATCGCGATCGTTGGCGATGCGCAGTGGAAGGAGAATACCATGGCCTTTGCAGGGGCAGGCAACCGCAAGGCGCCGGTGAAGTTCTTCTCCCCAAGCCAGGACGGCGAGGCGCGCGCCTGGTTGGCCGAGTGACACGTGTCCGCTGGCGCAGCGGCATTTTGAGGACACTCCCGAAGCGGCCAACTTTGCAGCGTGGCGCTTCACCCTCGAAGTGGTGTCCGAATCGGAGGTACGACGTTCGGCTCTCCCAGCGCTCGGGAACAGCCGTGGCAGCCTTCGAAGGCTAGCCTGCAAAGTTGGCGCTTCGCGGTGTGCCGGTCTATTGCGCCTTGAGCGACGCCATATCGATCGTGAAGCGATACTTCACGTCCGATTTGGTCATGCGCTCGTAGGCCTCGTTGATCTTTTGGATCGGGATGACTTCCACGTCGGCGGTGATGTTGTGCTCTCCGGCGAAATCGAGCATCTCCTGCGTTTCCGCGATGCCTCCGATGGGAGAACCGGAGAAACTCTTGCGTCCGAAGATGAGGCCGAACGCCGCAACGGGAAGCGGCTTCTCCGGGGCGCCAACCATGGTGAGGTTTCCGTCCCGGGCGAGCAGGTTGATGTAGGCGTTCACGTCGTGCTCAGCGGCGACACAATCGAGGATAAAATCGAAAGTGCCCGCGTGCTTCTTCATTTCGTCCGCATTCTTCGAGATCACGACTTCGTCCGCGCCGAGGCGAAGCGCGTCATCCGTTTTGCTCGGGGAGGTCGTGAAAACGACCGTGTGCGCCCCAAAGGCATGCGCCCACTTGGCCCCCATGTGACCGAGCCCGCCCAGGCCGACGATGCCGACCTTCTTCCCTTTGCCAACCCTCCAGTGCCGCATTGGCGAGTAGGTTGTGATCCCTGCGCAGAGGAGCGGCGCCACGGCAGCGGGGTCGAGATTGCCGGGGATGCGGAGGACGAAACGCTCGTCTACGACAATGCTCTCCGAGTAGCCACCGTAGGTGACTGGCGCGGTGCCGTGTTTGTCCGGCGAGCCGTAAGTCAGGACCATGTTCGGGCAAAACTGCTCGAGTCCTTCGCGGCAGTTTGGGCACGTGTGATCGGAGTCGACGAGGCAACCGACGCCGACCAGGTCTCCCGCTTTGAACTTGCTGACAGCGGAACCGACCTTCGTAACGCGGCCCACGATCTCATGGCCCGGCACGCACGGATAAACCGTCGGCATTACATCGTGCCATTCGTCCCGCGCATAGTGGAGGTCTGAGTGGCAGATGCCGCAGAAGAGAATTTCGATTTGAACGTCGCGCTCGCTGGGGTTGCGTCGCGGAATGGAAGTAAGGCCGATACGAGAAGTGCGGCTCGTGCCGGAGTAGGCTTTCGCAGTGTACGATGGATTCATAATCTTTGATCCGGTTGGCAACCGGGTTTTCGTTTATTCAACGCCGGCCGAACCGGCGCATGGGAGCGAATATTGCGCATCGTCGAAAAGCCTTCTCTCGCAATCCTGCGTTCACTATCGCGATCTTGCTGTGAGCTAGAAGCTAACGTGGAGACGCGAATGCGCTTGGCCGTGAACAACCGCGCTAACAACGAGCGTTGCAGCGTTATGGGAACTTACCTGGAGGCCCTGCATGCCTGTGACCGCGTGAACCCTCAGAGGGCGCTCCGAAAGTTTCTCGGTGTGACTCCGGCGATGCGCCGGAATACCTGCGCAAAGTGACTGGCACTCCCGTAGCCGACCTCGAGGCCGATTTCGATCAGGCTCCGGGATGTTTCGCGTATGAGCTGTTGGGCGCGGGTGACGCGTTCGCGAGTCACGAACTGCAGCGGCGTCATCCCGGTCGTCTGCTTGAAAACTCGGGAGAAGTGAAAAGGACTGAGGTCCGCGACCTCCGCCATGCGTTCTACGGAGATCTCATCCGAAAGATGGTCTCTCACATGATCCTCCACTTTGCGGAGCTGGTGGATCGGCAAGCCGCCATGGAACTCCGGTTTTTTCTGCCCTGCCTTTACATACCGCTCCACCAAGATTGCGCCGATCAGCTGAACGAGCGCAACCACGCGCGCCGATTCCGCGGGCACCCGCTTCGCAAGCATCTCCGCACATGCGAAGCAGACGTGCGCCAGGGATTCATCACGGCCAAAAAAGTCGACTACCTCCACTTGGTCGCGCCCGCCAGGGAAGGCCTTTTCCAAGGCCGAGAGATATCGGTCCACGCCGAGGTGGATCACGAGCGAATCGAGTTCCTGCCCCGCGGGTGATTCGAATCGCAATTCGTATGGGACGGCGGAACGGGTGACAAAGATGTCTCCGCGCTGCAGCCGACGCGTGATCCATGGCTCCCCAAGGTCCCGTTCCTGAAACTCGCACGTCCCTCCTATCACACACGAGATCAATGGCTCCGGCGTTGCCGGCACGAGAAATCGATCCACAATCCGCGGGAAACGCAGACGTCTCGCATAGATTCCCTGCCAGTGGAGTGCCGCGCTGTCAGCCGCTACCTCTCCATGCGAATAGCACGAGAATGCGGCAGCCGTCGTGCGTTCGGGCGTCTTCACGGGCGCAGTGAACTTTCGAATCGGAGGCGCGTCCATCCCCAACCGGTTCTGGCCGTAACAAGGAGCGCTACGGGGCTGAGGACGCCCGCCGAGTGGGGTGGAGTCTAAAGCTCCATTCCGGGGAAATGCACCGAAATCGGTCGCGCTCAACCTGGCGACGGAGGCGGGCATTTTGTGCGTATACGTATTTTCCGCAACCTAGGTTAGTAGTGTGACCAAACTATGACGGCATGCGGATCGCTCTGAATGCGGTCGATGAATTCAACTGCTGCAATTCTACTTGGCGAGTCGGGACGCGGATATGCGTCTCGTCCGTGGTTCTCAGTTCGGTCCAGTCTGCTCTTCGCGCTCGGCGCGCTCAGCCTCGTGCTGGCCACGGTCATGCTCCGGCCGGATGTCATCGATTACGTGCTCGTGGCAGTCTACTAAAACGAACGCGCATGCGTGCACTTTCTGAAAAGGTTACTCCGTCGGTCCAGCTCGGTTCGGCATGCCCGCTCGAACACACGGATGGAGACAAGCATCCTGAAATTCAGGCAAAACTTGCCGAACTCCAATCGCGGACCATCGAATATAATCGAGAGCTCTTTCGGATCACCGGTGAGTTAAACGAAATCCGCGGCCGGCTATCCCACTGACGGAAGCTTCTCACGCAGAGAACTGCGTGCCACCGACGTGTCCGCGCTGCAAAGGCATCGATTTTTGAGGTTTGAATGAATCGAGAATAGCGCGGTGGACTCATCCACATGGCTCGTTCAAGTCGACGAGAGCCCTCGTCGCGCAAACCTTTCGCGCCGCATCCTGGATGATGCGGCCAACGGCTTGGATCCCGGACCATTCCCACCCAATCGACCTTCAGGCTCGGCTCTTTTTAAGTTTAATACTCGTCGTGCCGGCGCCACCACACGTACGGCTCTGTCTGGGGCCAACCCGCCGGCGAGACTTCCCAACTTTCCTGACGTCCAAGTGGCGTCCAATCGAGCATGATGAAGGTCGACACCACCACCTCGATCCCGCGGTCCGTGGTGAAGTAGGTTTGATAGATCTTGTCGCCATCGCGCAGGAAGACACTGAGTCCAAAGGTCTCGCCTTCATCCGTGCTTAAGTCCAAGTCTGCATTGAAACTCGTACCCGCCGAAGAATACCACGGCACCTTCCATCCCATGCGCTGCTTGTAGGCTTCGAGGTTTGCGAGAGGTCCGAGCGAAACCAAAACTAGCGACGTGTCGCGCGCATGAAGGTGTTCGAGCGGGCCGATGTGATCCACGACCATCGAGCACCCCGGGCATCCTGCCGTTGGCCATCCATCGACGCCCGGCGCAAACATGAAGTGGTAAACAATCAATTGCCGGCGGCCTTCGAAAAGGTCGATCAAGCGAACTTTACCGGCCGGCCCATCAAAAACGTAATCCTTCTCGATTCGCACCATCGGGAGCAGCCGCCGCTCGGCGTTTAATGCGTCGCGGGCCTTCGTCGCGGCTTTTTCCTGGATCAAAAACTGCGCGCGCGCCTTCTGCCATTCCTCACGGGAAACAATCTTCGGCAGGCTGGTGAGCGGCTTTTCGTCGGGAATCTTGGCAGAGTTCATATGGCGTCCTTTCGGCTGCGTGTGCTTTCAGCTTATCGACGAACGGGAGCCGCGCGAATGGACACATTTTTCCGGGAAAGGGCACCGCGTTCCATGCCAACGACGCTGGGTCCGAAAATCGTAACGCCGGCAACTCATGCTCGACGTTGAAAGCCTCGGGTGTGACAACTACAAGCTCACCCCAATGAAATCGGCGCAAGGCCACCCCTTCTTCCCGCTCCAGGCATCAAGAGGAGATCGCTTTCAGTTCGAGCTGCATCATGCGTCACAAGGCAAATAGCCTGCACCGGATTGTTTGTCTGCTAGCGCTCGGCGCGGCAATTTGCGGCGCCGCTGAACGATCTGACCAAAAAGGCAAAAGGGACATGTTTGGATTTTTCGACAGGAAAAAAGGCCGGAAGACCACCACGGTAATCGCGCGTGAAGTGGGCATCCCATTGCAGTCCCACGCGGAATTGCCGGCGGGGCTGCCACCTCCAGCCAGTCCGTCTTTCCCAATCTGCAAGGTTGGATTTCTGCGCGGCGAGCTCCCTGCACCTGAATGGGCGCCGCGGGAAGTTCATGGGGAAACGCGACGTGTTTTCGTGATCCCTGCAAACTCCGGGCAGCCCCCACTCGCCGTGCTGCCAGGCTCCGGCAAGCGCAAAAAGGTGCAGGTATGGGAACTCTCGGACGACCCGGCACCCCGCTTTCTAAAACAACGACAGGTCGCGCTCGATCCCGCGCAGGAGTCCTGGGCGCTCGCGTATCCCGAATCTGTTTCCTGTCTGCCGGCAAACAGGGTGGCGATGGCGATCGGCTATCATGACCCTGCAAAGAAACTTGTGCTCTTCATCTACACGCCTGCGACCAACCAATTTCGGCGAGTAGACCGGATCGAATCGGACAAATCCGGCGCCCCTCCGTATCAGCCGTTCGAGGTTCTCGCAGTGGCGCCGAATGCCGCACTCCTGCTGTATCACACCGAACCGATTCGCCTCGGGCCGGATGATTTTGTCTATCAGCACGATCACGTGATGCTCTTTTCTCCCAGCAAGCCCGAGGGATTGGAGATTCTGAAACTAACCATCGACGACGGTAATATCCGCGCATGGGCAATGGATGGAACAACGCTCTGGTTGAAAACTCTCGACCGACGCAAGCCTGCGACTGACCACGTTTGGTCGCTGGATTTGAGGAATGTGCTTTGACCCCTTTGAAAGGAAGAACACTGCATGCCAACGAATGACACGCTCACCCCAATGGAGGCGGCTTACATCGCCACTAATTCTTACTTTGCCCTCAAAGACTGGATTAGCGGCACTCCCACAGCCGGATTGGAAACGAGAGCGAATGTGCATAACCGGGTGCTGGGTCCCGGCACCGCTGGCAATCCCGGGGCGGTAAACACGAGTCTGAAGGGAACCGACCTGGGGAGCGGAAACCTGAAGCGCGTATTTGCGGGAAACACAGGCATGGGGACGTCGTCCGGCTTTGGCTACGTGCTGCAATGCCAGAGGGGCAGCACGCGCCACACAGTCATTGCCACGCGTGGCACCCGGCCCGAACTGGGTGCTCCCGACCTGCTGACGGATGCGCGAGCATCAATGTCCCGCTTTGGAGATTACGGCCCGGTTCATAAGGGGTTCAAAAAGACGTTCGACAGTGTGATTGGCAACCTCACCCGCGACAATGCCACTATTCTGAGCTCCGACGTTATCCACTGCGTCGGCCACAGTCTCGGCGGCGCGGTGGCGACACTCGTGGCGGCACACTACGCGAAGCAAGGAAAGAAAGTGAAACTCTACACCTTCGGCAGCCCGCGCGTCGGCGCATTCGCAACTTACTTTGCGATGCAACGACAGATTGGGAAGGAGAACATCTTTCGCGCGGCGCACGACCTCGATCCAGTCTCGCTTGTCGGGCCCTTCCCATACATCCACGTCAATCCTTCGCCCACAGATCCGAACAACTTTACCCTGCCCTCGCCCACCGGATCGCTTTTCAGCACAGCGAACCACGACATGACGCGCTACATCGACTCAGTCGCATCCGATCCATCCCTGACGTGGGAAGACGCGCGCGGCCTGGCAGCGCGCGTCGATCACGACAACTGCGTGCTCGCGAAATGGCTGCTCCACGAAGAAAACAATCCCGGCTGGGTCCAATACGCGTCGGCAAAAACGCTCGGCATCTTGTTCAAGCTCTTCTCCCATGTGCTCCGCGGAATGAGCACCGCTTTGGTTCTTGGTTTGAGCGCGGTCGACCTCCTCGCTGAAATGATCATGAACGGACTGTGCAAAGCCGCGACGCTAGGTGAACAAGTCCTCAGACTTTTGCGCTACGCGGCACAGTGGGCCGGGATCCAAGTGGTGAAAGGCGCCAACTTCACCGCTGAAGTCATCGGGGCAATTCTTAGCAAAATGGTCGCGCGCCTCAAAGCCATGGCCCAGCACGCCATCAACACGGTAGGTCAAGGCATGGTTGCACTGCCGCTTGTCATGGCAGGGGGCTGGGGATTGGCTCAGAGCATGACCATTTGAAGACGAAAGCAAAGTGAACCGCTCTGAGTTCGAGTATCTATTCATTCACGCCAACGGCCTGGCGGAACTCGCGCTGCGCGAAATGGCCTCCGCACTCGGAGAAGACCCGGCCGATCCAGCTGGCAAAGCTCCTGCGGTGAGTGAAGAAGAGCGGGATGCGCAGGCATTGTCGCTCCTGGCGGGCATGGATATGTCTGCAATGGATCGGGTAACTTGGGAGGACGACAAACACGACGCGGAAGTGCAGCGCGCGCTCGAGGAACTATCAGCCCAACCTGCGGAGCCCCTCGCCCCGGAAGAAGCTGCTCCCCTTCCCCATGGAGCATTCGCAGACAGTCCCGAAAGCCCGGACCTGGACGCGTATCTCGAGAAGGCTTACG
>CBHXZU010000246.1:0-8128 GCA_966125105.1 uncultured Prosthecobacter sp. | reverse complement strand
TGGGAGATCTGGAATGAGCCGGAAAATCGCCCGGCCATGTGGAGCGGGACGGATGAGGATTTTCTCCAGCTCTACCGCGTCGCCGCGACCACGATCAAAGCGCGCTTCCCCGATCTGAAAATCGGCGGGCCGGCGTTCGGCGCGAGCGGCAGCTTTGTGCAGGGGGAGTTTCGGCCGACCGATTTCGTCCTCAAGTTTCTCGCCATGTGCCGGCAGGAAAAAGCGCCGCTGAACTTCTTCTCCTGGCATTGCTACACTGCCGATCCCGCCGAGTTGTCCGCGCGAGCGCAGGCCGTCCGCCGATTGCTCGATGCGAAGGGCTTCACGGAAACCGAGAGCCACTTGAACGAATGGAATTATCTCCCCGGCAACACGTGGAAGCCCATCAGCAAAGGCGGGTCCGCGTCCGACCGCGAGCGCTTCTACGGCGAGATGAGCGGGGCAGCCGGCGCCGCGTTCGCGCTCACGAGTTTGCTGGAGCTGCAGGATGCGCCGGTCGACGTGGCCAACTTCTTCCACGGGGAATTCGGGGGCTTTGGGCTTTTTTCGGAGCAAGGCGCGCCGCGCCCCGTTTACCACGCCTTCCGCGCGTTCCAGGCGCTCGTGCAGCACCCCCGCCGCGTCGCCACGCGCGGAGCAGACGCGGGAAAGAGCGCGTTCCTCGCCGGGCTCAGCGCCGATGGCCGCGAAGCCACCATGGTCGTGAGCAATTTCAGCAACCCGGAGTCCGACTTCGCGCTCCGGTGGAAAGGCTTCGGCTGGACCGAAGGCGCCGAGGCGGAAATCGAAGTCGCGCTGCCGGACGACGCGGCGGAAAAGCCGAAACTTTCCCGGCGTGAGACGTTCCTCGGGGATTCCGGCCTCCTGCATTTGCCGCTGAAAGCGCCGGCCTTCGCCGTGATCCGCCTGCGCCCCGTCGCTCCCGATCGCGCGCGCCCCGCGCTCACCGTCTCGGCCCCCGCGCATCGCATCGTTTACCAGCGGGACCTCGATGGCCGCGCTGCCGTCACCGTCGCGGGGACTTGCGGGTGGACCGGCGCCGCGGTCGAGGCGAGAACCGTTGACGCCACCAACGGGCAAGCAGGCGAGTGGACCTCCCTCGGCACCGTCCAGGCGGATTCATCGTGGCGGGGTCAGCTGCGTGTCCCGGCCGGATGGTATTCGCTCGAAGTCCGGGCGCGAGGATCGCAGCAGACCGCGTCCGCCAGCGTCGAGCGCTTTGGGGTGGGGGAAGTGTTCGTCGTCGTGGGGCATTCGGTCGCCCACGGCGGCAGCATCAACCTGCCCGGCGCGACGGACGACCGCGTGAACACCGTCGCGCTGCCCGCCGGCGACATGGAGATCCGCCGGCAATACAAGTTCACCGGCCGCGCGGAATTGCTGCCCCCTTTGGTCGGCACGCACTTCGGCTCGAACGTGCTTCCCGCGCCAGCGGGGAACGGCACCTATTTTTGGGCGACGTTTGCCGAGCGCGTCGCGAAATCGCAAAACGTGCCGGTCCTGATATTCAACGCCGCGTTTGGCGGCACGAGCCTCGAGCATTGGGCCAGGTCCGCGCGCGGCGAAGCCTTCGAGCATCCCTTCGTCCTCTCTGCCATTCGCATGCCCTACATCCGCCTGCATCATGCGCTCACCCGCTACTGCGCGGCCACCGGGTTGCGGGCCATCCTGGCCGACCAGGGGCAAAACGATTGGCCGGAACGCGACGAGGCAAAGATCGTGTCAAATTACGCCGCCTGGATCGCCCAAGCCCGGCAGGACGCCGGCGCCCCCGATCTCGCCGTCATCGTCAACCGCCAATCGCCCCCCGATGGCACCGGTTCTGTTCGTCGAGCGCAGGAGCAGGTTATCGCGAGCGTGCCGCACTGTTTCCCCGGTCCGGACTACGACCTCCTCGCCCGCGAAGACACCACCGACCGTGTGCACCTCAGCGAAGCTGGCGCCCGCAAAGCCGCCGCGCTTTGGGCGGATGCATTGAGTGAGGAGTTCTTCCGCAAAGCCCGGCCCTCACTCGCGAAGTAATCCGACACTGTGGCAGAGGCTGCCAGCGCTGCCAGCCGGTGTGGAGGAACCATCGCGCGAACGGAGAACGGGCTTTCAAACCCGTTTTTCAAACCATCGGGCCGCGCCTGCCGTTGTGGCATTGGCTTCCCAGCTGTGCGGGCACTGTCATTCATCGGTAGGCATTCACGAATTGCACTTTTCCTCCCTTGCCGAGTTCCTTCAAGGCCGCCCCGGTGAGTTCGATAATCAGATTCCCGTCTTTCGGCTGGATGCTGCACCCTTCGCGTTCCCGCAATGGGATGGCATTTCCTTGGTTCGGCCAAAACGTCAGCCCTTCGCACGTCGTTACCTTTTGCACCACGAACCTGACTTTCAGGAGTTCCAGCTTCGGCGGATGATAATTGAAGATGAAAATCCCCATGGCGCTTTCAAAGGTGACCTCCGCCACCTTGGCGGACGCATCGAGCTTGCTGCTGACCACGGTGAACCGAGGTCCCCGGCCACTGACCGGTGACACGAGTGCCGGTTCAGCATTCACCGATCGCGGTGAGGCGAAAAACGAGGTCAGGATCAGCAAAAGGATGGAGAACCGCATAGCACGTCACTGCCACCAAACTCGTAGCATACTCTTCCCGCTCTGAAAGGGAGCGGACGGAGTATAATTCGTAGCGCGACTTTCCAAAGTTGCGACCCGCCGCGACCAATCTGTATCAACCCCCGACCAGCCAACCCGCGGCTCCACGCTACAACTTCACCGCTTCATGCCCGACCGGGGGATAAATAAACCCGCGCAACCGCAAGCGTCGCCCGCTGCCGTCCAACTGCACTCCCTCGGAAGTGAGCTCACACTTCGCGCGCAAGATCGGCACGCCATCGAGCACCCGTTCCGGCTGGCCTACCGCGTAATTCGCATGCGTCACCTGCCAGACCGACGGCGTCTCAACCTGCTCCACATAGCCCACGTGCCCGTAAGGATTCCCCGGCCATTCATCGAGGACCATGATCGCACCCACGCGCGGCTCAGCCCCGCGTTGCCCATTGGTCACTTTCTCCCACCAAGCCGGGCGTGACGCCCATACGGTTGATCGAAGGCAATCTGCCACCCATCCTGCCGCGCCCGCTCAAAGGCATACCAAGTGCACTGGCCCCGCTCCAGGGGCTTCTCCCGCTGCCGATATTGCCTCACCGCAAAGAGAGCGACGAAGACCGCAAGGGCCAAAGAAGTAACGACGATAAACCGGCGACTTTTCATCATCGGTATACGAGGCGTCGCCATTCCTTTTATCCCGCAAATTAGATCAACCCATATGTGAGCGATTGAGATCGCACTAACCGCGCGGTGAGGGAGGGAGCGCCGACGCGGGCGTCAAAGTGGCAGAGCCGGCCCGGCTCTATCGCGAAGCAATCTCACCAGTCCCTCCTTCGCCCCCCCTGCCACGCCGACCGTTAACTTGGGAAACCCGAGTTACGCACCCAGTCACCCCGAATCCCCACACACCCGACCCGCGACCTCCGACGATTCACCAAAGGTGAGCACATCCGGCACCACGCGGGCCCAGAACGGCTTCCGCCTCTTTTTCCAGACGCCTCTCGACTGGCTCCTGCTCGCCGTGCCGATCGCCTTTGCGGTGCGCTTTGTGCCGGCCTGGAATAACGCCTCCCTCCTGTTCATCGCCGCGGGCATCGGGATCATTCCCCTGGCCGGCTGGCTGGGCCGCGCGACGGAGCAGCTGGCCGAACGTGCCGGGGCAGGGGTGGGTGGCTTTTTGAACGCCACCTTCGGCAACGCCGCGGAACTCATCATCGCGACCATGGCCTTGTCCAAGGGGCTCACCACCGTGGTGAAGGCCTCGCTCACGGGATCCATCATCGGCAATCTCCTCCTCGTGCTCGGGGCGTCGGCGCTCGCGGGTGGCGCCAAGTTTCCGCATCAGCGATTCAATCAAACCGCCGCCCGCGCCTCCTCCACCGCCTTGATCATGGCGGCCGCGGCGCTGATCATCCCCACGGTCTTTCATGTCACTTCGGATGCGCGTCCCGGCGGCTGGTCGCCGGTGACCGAACAGCGACTTTCCCTCGCGATTGCCGTCGTCCTGTTCCTCACCTATGCGGCCACGCTGCTCTTTTCGCTCAAGACGCACAAAGCGCTCTACGCGGGCGCGCCGGACGAACCCAAGCATCACCCTGCGTCCGCTTCTGCGACCGCTCCCGCCCCCATGGGCAGCGCCATCACGCTGCTGGCCGTGGCCACCGTGCTGATCGCCTTTCTCAGCGAGTTCCTCGTGGGCTCCATCGAATCGGCCCGCCACCACCTTGGTCTCACCGAAACCTTCGTCGGCGTCATCGTCGTCGCGATCGTCGGCAACGCGGCGGAACACACCACCGCGATCTGGGCCGCGCGGAAGAACCAGATGGACCTGAGCCTCAGCATCGCCATGGGCTCCAGCCTGCAGGTGGCCCTCTTCGTCACCCCCATGCTGGTCTTCATCTCCTACGCCTTCGGTCGTCCGATGGACCTGGAGTTCTCGCTGCCCGAAATCGTCGCCATCGCGATCGCGATCTGGATCGCGCAGCAGATCAGCGGCGACGGCGAGAGTAACTGGATCGAAGGCGTCCAGCTCATCTCCGTTTATGTGATCATGGCGATCCTCTTCTTCTATCTCCCCGAGCCGGGACATCCATCTCCGAACGCCCCACCTAACCATCCAGGTCAGGTGCAGCCCAATCCTTGAGCCTTCGAAGACGAACGCCTCGCATCGCAGGGCTGCCCGGCGCGAGCAAGAGGACTGCGTTCCGAAGGAGCAACGCCAACCGTTGACACGCGGAAAAATCACCCGTCCAATGGCTAGGCAGAATATTCCTTCCCTATGAACCGAGCGCCCTTCACGACTTGGGATTCTCCCGAGGAAAGAACCTTTCGAGGCCCCATGCTGCGACACCTGGTCACGCTGCTTGCCGTCTGGAGCATGGCTCTCTTTTCGTGCGCGGAAACCCCAACGATTGCGCCATCCACCATCCTCACCAATGGAGTCGCGCAGGACTTGTTTGGCCTCACCGTTGCCGCAGATGCCCACGTTCTATTTGTCGGGGCACCGGGCGCCAATGCGCTGAAGGGTGAAGTTCACGTCTTCTACCGTGATCCATTGGACTCCGCCCGCTGGCAGCATCATCAAACGCTTAGACCGACCGCCTCTTCACCGGTTCTTCTATTTGGAAACAGCCTGTTCTACGATCATGCAGGACGGTTGGCCGTCGCAGGGAATCACGGGCCGGTTTTCCTCTTTGTCCGAGACGGGCTCAATTGGACACAAGAGGCCGTCATCCATGCGGGCGAGGATAACGACATTGGCCCAAATACGATCAGCCTGGATTACGACGCGCTCGCCATTGGCATGAGCGGAGACGGCCCGGAGGAACAAGGTTCCGTGCATATCTACAGACGAGGCCCATCCGGGTGGGCGTTCGAAGCGAAAGTCCAGGCCGAGCATCCGCAGCCGGGCGCGCTCCTGGGCACAGCAGTGAGCTTGACCGCGAACACGCTCGTGGCTGGCGCGCCGGGCGAGAATAACGCTACCGGGGCCGCGTATCTTTTCGAGAAGGATGGCGCAACCTGGGTGCAGCGACAAAGATTCACGCCATCGCAGCCAGAGCCCAACTTATGGTTTGGACAAACCCTGGCTTCCTCCCACGAGTTTATTGTCATCGGAGCCCCGGGCGATGGACGGATCTCCGCAACCCCGGGCAGAGCGTTTCTCTACGAATATGATTTCCAGGGGGCTCTGAATTACCGCCTGGTAAAAGAGCTCATTCCGGCGGAAGCGCTGCCTCCGCGAAGTCGTTACGGAGTGTTCGTCGCGGTCAGCGCGCACCAGGTTGTCGTGAATCAGCTGCCCGGAGCCGACACGACCGACCTTCAATTGCCGGGTTCCGCCTACGTCTTCACGCAGCGCCTCACGGGATGGGAAGAGCGCTTGAGGCTTTCCAGGGCGGATGGCCAGACAGGGGATGCCTTCGGGTGCTCCGCGTCGATCTTCAACGATCTTCTCGCGATCGGTGATTACGGGAACTCGGGTGAACCCGGCACGGCGCATGTCTACGACGTGTCGGTTCCTCGAACTTCGCCCATTTTCCTCGATGCTCCCGAGGATCAGAGTCTCGCGGCAGCGCCTGGACAAAGCGTAACCGCGACCTTCCACGCGACGATCGGCGATAATGACGGGAACGATCTCGATGCCATTTGGGAAGTCGACGGCGTTGAAGTGCAGCGTGACTTCATCGACAGCAGCGGCCGATTCACCTTGGGCACCGTGACCTTGACGACGACCCTTGCGCCCGGGGTTCATGTGGTGCGGATTATTGCCGACGAGACGTCTTACGAGGGGATTTCCGTTCACGAGTTTAAAGTCACGGTAGGGGACACCACCGGCCCGGTGATTCGCAGCATCCAGGTGGATCCATCCGAGGTGAAGAGCCAGCACGGCCGTTTTTTCCGGGCCCGCGTGACGGTCGACGCCGTGGATCCGAGTGGTCCCGTCACTTGGAAAATCGTTTCCGTGACGAGCAGCGATCCTTCGCAGGACCGCAAGCATCAGCTGCGCGATTGGACGATCATCGCGAAGGGAAAGGCGGTGATCCTGCGAGCGATCACGACGGAGCCAAACGTCGATCGAGTTTACACGCTCCAAGTCGAGGCCCGCGATGCACTCGGAAACGTTACGAATGGCCAGGCGACGGTCACCATCCTCGCGCCAACGCCGAAGGCGAAGCCCCCGAAAGCCCGGCCCCCTCAACCTCGCGGCGGAGAACGCATCTCCACCGATCCCAAACGACCCGCCCGGAGATAGGCGGCCCCCAGCCATCTTCGCAAGAAGATGCTGGGCATCGCGCCCTCCAGACGTGTGTGCGGGTGGGAATGGCGGGCGGGAACGAACCGGAAACTTCTTTTGGCAATCGCTCTAGGCGGGAGTGCGCGCTAAAAGCGGAGAGGGTAATGGGACCTGAAGCTGTCTCCGTGCTGCTTCAAAATGCGCGCAGCGCGCGCAGGTATTTTGTCTCACGCAAAGGCACAGAGACGCAGGAAAGGCATCGCGCCACAGCGATAACTGCGATTCAAACGAATACACAAAAACGCGATCACGCGATTTAGCCTCCTCATTGCCATCTGCGTCTCTGCGCTTCTGCGTGAGATTTCTGCATGGTTGCGGCTGTGCCGCGCTTGGCTCGCGCGACGTTCTCGCGCCGCTTCGCAATCGTCGGCACGCAAACGCCCGCTCACCCGCTCAATATTGCCTCGTGGGGTGTGCCGGAATCAGCCGTTCCAAAGTCTCGCTCCCCACACGTCGAGCACTGTCTGGATGGACGAAGCGAACGTCACATGCCGGGTGCCTGCGTTCGTTGTCATCGTCGCGCCGCCAATAATCATCGCGACCGGACGGCGAGTCGCAGCATCCCACACGCATGCGCCAGAATCCCCTGCGCGCGCGAAAGGCGCCCCGGAAGCGGTCTCAATCATGATCAGGTTCGTGAACTCGGGCCGCCCCATGCCGATGGCGGAGTAATCGAACTCCTGGCGCGCATTCAGGCCTGTGATGACGCCCTCGCTGAAACTGGAACCTATTCCAAACTTGAAAACTCGCATGCCAATTGCCGCCGCGATCGAGGTCGTGCCGAATTGGTGCTGTCCGGCCAAAAGGGGATCGAGCACTTGCTTTCCTGTCCACGCAATCGCGGCGTCGATGATATTCAATTGAGCGGCATCGACTGGCCAATAATCCGTCACTTCACCAACCACCACGGCCTGTGGCGCGCCAGCTGGCGGCGGATGAAAAACCCGCTGCGCATTGTAAGCGCCGTTGCAACTGATCACGTGATTCGACGTCAGCAAGAATAGCTCTGCTGGCATCGCGTCTTCGTTTCCAGGCATGGCAGCCTTCAGGATCAGGCCGACTGTGCCGCGCAAACCGCCGTTTACGCCGATCCCTTCTCCAGGGGATAAAAAGCCATAAGGCTTTGCGACTCCCATTTGGCAAACATCCGTGCAGGCCCCTCCGAACTTCTCATCGACGCGGCACTTCTTTGGACCGGTGGTGAGCCTCGTGTATTTCCTGCGCACAGGCCCCCGGAT
>CBHXZU010000245.1:0-8129 GCA_966125105.1 uncultured Prosthecobacter sp. | reverse complement strand
CCTGGCCTTACGGCGCACGGTTTCATCGCGCACATGAGAGGACGTATGGGTATGCGCGGCGGGAGCGGGAGACCGAGGTGGTGACGATTCGGGTTCGTGCTAAGGTGGCAACGCCTCCTGTTCGGCTCAAGGGCGAACAGGTGACGAAACCGAAGGCTGGACCGGCCGTCTTGGCCGATTATGGATCGACCACTTTGGTGCCTGAGGGGTGGCGTTATCAGCGTGATCGGGTGGGGAATCTGGTGATTCAAGCTACACTGGAATTTCACGCATGAAAACCAGAATTCGCTCCACTACGATCCTGTGCGTACGCAGGGACGGCAAGGTGGTTATGGCCGGAGACGGCCAAGTTACGCTCGGCTCGGAGGTCCTGAAGGGCTCCGCTAAGAAGTTACGACGGCTTTACAACGGAAAGATTATGGCGGGGTTCGCTGGGTCGACGGCGGACGCGTTCTCGCTTTTCGGGCGGTTTGAGGCGAAGCTGGAGCAGTTCAACGGGAATCTTTCCCGCTCGGCTGTGGAACTCGCCAAGGATTGGCGCACAGACCGTATGTTGCGGCATCTGGACGCGCTGCTGCTGGTGGCGGATCAGAACGATACGTTTATCCTGAGCGGCAACGGCGATGTGATCGAGCCGGATGAACCGGTGGCGGCGATCGGGTCCGGCGGAGCGTTCGCGCGGTGCGCGGCTACGGCGCTGCTCGACAATACGAAGCTATCGGCGCGGCACATCGTTGAAAAGTCGATGGCGATCGCGGGCAAGCTTTGCATTTACACGAATGATAGTGTGGTCTTCGAGGAGCTGGGCTGATGGTGATCTACCTACCCGCACAGGCGACTGAAGATACTCCGGCGTTGGATGAGTTGACGCCTCGCGAGATTGTTCGCGAACTCGACAAATACGTCATCGGACAGGCCGCGGCGAAGCGGGCTGTCGCCATCGCGCTGCGAAATCGCGTGCGGCGACAGAAGCTGGAGCCGGACATGGCGGAAGACGTCATGCCGAAGAACATCCTGATGATGGGCGCGACGGGCGTCGGCAAGACGGAGATCGCGCGGAGGCTCGCGAAGCTGGCGAATTCGCCCTTTCTCAAAGTCGAGGCGAGCAAGTTTACCGAGGTCGGGTACGTCGGGCGCGATGTGGAGTCGATGATCCGCGATCTGGTGGAGATCGCGATCGACATGGTGCGCGAGGAGCGGCTCGATGAAGTCGAGGAGCGCGCAGAGAGTCAGGCGGAAGAGCGTCTGCTTGATCTGTTGATGGCGGCGCAGCCTGAAGAATCCGAGGCGCCGGAAAAGACGCGCGACAAACTGCGGGAGCGGCTGCGTGCGGGTAAGCTGGACGATCGCATGGTGGAACTGGACGTGCGCGATCGTGGACCGACATTTGAGATCTCCACGCCGAACGGCATGGAGGACATGGACCTCACCAATCTCAAGGATGTTTTGCCGGGATTGTTCGGCGGGCGTACGCGCAAACGCAAGATGCGCGTGGCAGAAGCGATCGACTATCTGATCCAGGAAGAAGAGCAAAAGCTGGTCGACATGGATCAGGTGACGCGCGTCGCGATTGAACGCGTGGAACGCAGCGGCATTATCTTCCTCGACGAGATCGATAAGATTGCCGGGCGCGAGGGCAGCCATGGTCCGGACGTGAGCCGCGAGGGCGTGCAGCGCGATATTCTGCCGATCGTGGAAGGCACTACGGTGAACACGCGTTACGGGTTTGTGCGGACGGATCACATTCTGTTTATCGCGGCGGGCGCGTTTCACGTATCGAAGCCGAGTGATTTGATTCCGGAGTTACAGGGACGCTTCCCGATTCGCGTGGAGCTGAAGTCGCTGAGCGAGGCGGATTTCATTCGCATTCTTACAGAGCCGAAGAATGCGCTGATCAAGCAGTATCAGGCGCTGCTCGATACCGAAGGCATCAAGCTTACGTTTACGCAGGATGCGCTGGATGTGATTGCAAGCTTTGCGGCCCGCGTGAATGACACGACAGAGAACATCGGCGCGCGGCGACTGCACACGATCCTGGAGAAGCTGCTCGAGGACGTTTCGTTTGACGGTCCGGATTTGAAGCGTAAGAACTTCAAGGTGGACGCGGTGTATGTGCGGAAGCAGCTGGCGGATATCGTCAAGGACCAGGACCTTAGCCGGTATATTTTGTGAAGCTCGCGCTCCTTACAGCTGCCTTTGCACTGGTAGCGGGATGCGGGTATGTGGGTCCGCCGCTGCCGCCTGCGCTGAATGTTCCGAAGGCGGTGACGGATCTGAGCGTGACGGAGATCGGCGACCAGTTTATTGTTCGCTTCACGCGTCCGGACAAGACTACGGAAGATTTGCCAGTGGAGACGCTTCGCGCGGTGACGCTGTATGTGGGTCCGGCGGAGGAGAATTTCTCCCAGGATCGATGGATAGCGACGGCTCGGCGGTATGAGGTTCCAATTGGTGCGAAAGAGTTTACCATTCGCACAAGCGATTGGACGGGGCAGACTCTCGCGATCGGTTTGCGCACGACGGGACGCACTGGCAAGGAATCGGGCTGGTCGAATCTCACGCCACTCTCTGTCGGACAGCCATTGATGGCACCGAGCAATGTGACGGCGACGAATGCTCCTGAGGCGGTGTCGCTCAAATGGTCCGGGAATGCGCCACGATATCGAGTGATGCGGACCACGTTGACCGATCCGATGCCGAAGTTGGAACGCGCAGCCGAGGTGGACAGCACGGATTATTTAGATCGCACCATCGCGGAGGGGGCTCGGTATCGGTACGTGATCCTGGGGATCGACGGAGATAATCGGCAGAGCTTACCTTCCGCTGCGATCGAGTTTGCACCTGAAGACAAGTTCGCTCCCGCCGTGCCAATGGGGCCGAGCGCGGTGGCGGGGGAAAAGTCGATTACGATTTCCTGGTCGCGCAGTGCTGATGACGATCTGGAAGGGTACAACGT
Organism: uncultured Prosthecobacter sp.; assembly: GCA_966125105.1. Lineage (GTDB taxonomy): Bacteria > Verrucomicrobiota > Verrucomicrobiia > Chthoniobacterales > Chthoniobacteraceae > SXWH01. The sequence continues at coordinate 5,173 of CBHXZU010000245.1, read as the reverse complement.
GTTTCGAGCTGTGGGGGATGGAGCGTTTGAGCGCGTCGCGCAGAAGGTGACGTTACCGGCGTACACGGACACAGCTGTTGAGGTGGGGAAGCGGTATCGGTACGTGGTGTCGGCAGTGGATCGTGCGGGGAATGAGAGTGATCGGTCGGTGGAGGCCAGCGCTCAGGTAGAAAACCAATGACGGAACCGTGGATGCGGGGCCCCATCGAGGGCGTTGAACTGCTCGTGATGCCGGTGTTTTATAGCTTCCAATTGGTGCGTGAGGATTTGGCGGTGCACACTGCGGGGATTTCGCAGGAGCAATTGTGGCAACGCGTGGGATCGCTGCCGTCGCTGGGGTTTCATCTGCGGCACATCGCGGGAAGTGTGGATCGGCTGACTTCGTATTTGATGGGGGAGTCACTGTCGGATGAGCATCTCGCGTTTTTGAAAGATGAGGGGACACCGGGGGCGACGCTGGGTGAACTGCTCGCGGGGATTGAGCGCGTGTTTGCGGAAACGGAGCGGCAACTGAAGACGGTCGATCCGGGGACGATGGCGGAGGCGCGCTACATTGGGCGGAAGAGGTTGCCAACTACCGTGCTCGGGTTGCTTGTGCACATTGCGGAGCATACGCAGAGGCACTTGGGGCAGGCGGTGACTACGGCGAAGTTGGTGAAAGAAACCCCGCGCTAACGCACGGGGCTCCCAGCTTTGATTGATTACTAGGCCTTGACGGCCTTGGGACGGCGGACCAGGCGTTTGCGGTAGCGGCGCGCGATGGTCGGCGGGGCGAAGGCGGCTTCGATGACGTCCGCTTGCTCCTTGTCGTGGCTCTTCTTCGAACCAGGGGCCGGGCTGGCGCTTTCGGGGCGGCCGGCGTAGCCGAACTGGCGGTCATGCAGCAGCGGCGAGATGCGGCCCTTGATGAAGGCCCACGCACCCATGTTGCGAGGTTCTTCCTGGACCCACAGGACGTGCTGCGCGTTCGGATACTGCTTCAGCATCGCGGCGAATTCTGCCTTCGGGAACGGGTAGATTTGCGGAAGCTGGACGATGGCAGTGTCGTTTGCGCCGCGGGCTTCGCGGGCGGCCAGCAATTCGTAATAGATCTTGCCGGCGCAGACCAGGATGCGCTTCACCTGAGAAGGATCGGCGATCGTCGTGTCCGGGACAACCGGATGATAAGCGCCGTTCGTGAGTTCTTCCAAGGTCGCTACGCAGCGCGGGTGACGCAGGAGGCTCTTGGGCGTCATCACGATGAGCGGCTTGCGCAGACCGCGGCGGTCGGCTCCAGCGCGCATCTGACGGCGCAGAAGATGGAAGTATTGCGCGGGCGTAGTCGGCATGGCGACCACGATGTTCTGTTCACCGGCGAGTTGCAGGAAGCGTTCCAGCCGAGCGCTGGAGTGCTCCGGACCGCCGCCTTCCTGGCCGTGCGGGAGCAGCATCACAAGGCCGCTGGGCTGGGCCCACTTGGATTCGGCGGAGGTGATGAACTGGTCGATGATGATTTGCGCACCATTGGCGAAGTCGCCATACTGGCCTTCCCAAAGGACAAGCGCGAGCGGATCAGCTACGCTGTAGCCGAACTCGAAGCCGAGCACGCCGTACTCGCTGAGCGGGCTGTTAAATACGTCGAAGCGCGCGTTGCCTGTGGCGAGATTCTTGAGCGGCGTGTAGATCGCGTTGTTTTCGTGATCGTGATATTCGGCGTGGCGCTGGCTGAAGGTGCCACGGCCGCTATCCTGGCCGCTGAGGCGCACGGAGGTGCCTTCCATCAGGAGTGAGCCGAACGCCAGAGTTTCGGCGGTGGCCCAATCGATCTGTGGACCCTCGCCAGCCGCGCGACGCTTTTCGACCATCTTGGTCAATTTGGGATGCAGATGGAAGTTTTCCGGGAAGCGGGTGACGGTGTCGAGGACCGTTTCGAGCGACGCGCGATTGACGGCGGTCGGCGGAACCTCGGTCGGCATGTCTTCGGGCGAGATGGGGTTCATCTCGTGCAGTTCGAAGGCTTCCTTGCTCTTCTGCGTCTGATCGTAAATGGCGTAGAGATTCGCCTTTTGCTGCTCCTGCCAGCCGGTGAGTTCTTCGGTGGTCAGGATGCCGTCTTTAATCAGGCGCTCGGCGTATTGCGTGCCGACAGATTTGTGCGCAGCGATCTTCTTCGCCATGATCGGCTGCGTGTAGCTAGCGTCGTCGCCTTCGTTGTGACCGTGACGGCGGAAGCACAGCATGTCGATGAAGACATCTTTCTTGAACTTCTGACGGTAGACCAGCGCGAGTTGCGTGGCCCAGATGCAGGCTTCCGGATCGTCGCCATTGACGTGGATCACGGGAGCTTGCGCGCCGATTGCGGCGTCGGTGCAGTAAGTGGTGGAGCGGGAGGCCGAAGGATCAGTGGTGAAGCCGATCTGGTTGTTGATGACGAGGTGGATCGTTCCGCCGGTGTTGTAGCCTTCGATTTGCGCAAAGTTCAGCACTTCGGCAACAATGCCCTGCCCCGCCATCGCGGCGTCACCGTGGATCAGCACGGGAATGACGCGCTCGCGTTTGGTGTCGCCCAGGCGATCCTGCTTGGGACGGACAATGCCTTCGACAACCGGGTTCACGGCTTCGAGATGGCTGGGATTCGCGGCGACAGAGACCGTGATGGAGCGACCGTTGGCGGTGCGGCGGTTGCTGCTTTCACCGAGGTGATACTTCACGTCGCCGGTGCCGGAGGTCTCGCCATCGATTTCGCCTTCGAATTCCGAGAACATTTGCGCGACACCCTTGCCGATGACATTGGCAAGGAGGGTGAGGCGGCCGCGGTGAGCCATACCCATCACAACTTCCTGGACGTTCTGCGCGGCTGCGCCGTCGAGCAACTCCTCGATCATGGCGATCATCGTGTCGCCGCCTTCGAGAGAGAAACGTTTGTGGCCTTTGAAGCGATTTTCGAGGAAGCCTTCGAAGCCTTCGGCAAGAACGATGTCCTTGAGAATACGCTTCTGATCACCGGCGTTCAGTTCCCAGCGGGTGGACTGTTCAACGCGCTGCATCACCCAATTGCGTTCTTCGGGTGAGTCGATGTGCATGTACTGCACGCCGTATTTGCCCGCGTAGACGGTGCGCAGTCGGTCCATCAAAGCACGGAGCGTAATGACGCCGAAGGGTCCGCAGTGGAAGGTGCGGTCGAGATCCCAGATGGTGAGGCCGTGGCTGGCAGGTTCGAGGTCGGGATGCGGATCGCGAGGGGTGCCGAGCGGATCGATATCGGCGATGAGGTGACCGCGTTCGCGCCAGGCGTCCATCAAACGCGCGATGCCCGCTTGCTTCATGGGATCGGAATTGATGAGCGGGGCGGCGGCTTGGTCGGCTTCCCACTTCCATGCGCGAGCGGGGATGCCCAGATCGCGATAGATATTGTCGTAGAAGCCGTGCTCGCCTTCCAGCAATTGCTGCATCGCGGCGAGGAACATGCCGGATTCAGCACCCTGGATGACGCGATGGTCGTAGGTGCAGCTCGCAGCCATGACTTTGCTGAGGCCCATCGAGGTGCGAGTGTCTTCAGGGACGCCGCGATATTCGGGCGGGTAATCGCTCGCGCCGGTGGCACTGATTGCGCCCTGGCCGGGCATCAGGCGCGGGATAGAGCCGATGGTGCCTACGGTGCCGGGATTGGTCAGAGAGATCGTGGTGCCTTCAAAGTCGGCGATGGTCAGTTTGTTGTCGCGGGCGCGTTTTACGAGGCTGTCGTAGGCCGCTACGAACTCGGCGAAATCCATCGCCTCCGCGGCTTTGATGGAGGGGACTTTCAGGGAGCGTGCGCCGTCCTTGCCAGCGACGTCGACGGCAAGGCCGATGTTCACGTGGCCGCGGGTGATGCGGAAGGAGTCGCCGCCCGTGGCCGAATACGCCTGGTTCAGCGCGGGGACTTTATCGATCGCGCGGACGATGGCCCAGGCGACGAAGTGCGTGTAGGAAAGCTTGCCCTTGCCGCGAGACGCACGATACTCGTTGATGGTCCGGCGGTTCTCATCGATGACCTTGACGGGCATGACGCGCTGGCTGGTGGCGGTGGGGATGGTAAGGCTCGCCGACATGTTCTCGGCGATTTTGAGGGCGGGTCCGCGGAGCTGGGTAACCTGATCGTCGGGAGCGACGGCCACTGGGGGCACGTCTGGTGTCTTTCCCGGGGTTTGGCCCGGAGTCGGCGGCGCGACCGGTGCCGGGAGAGCGCGCATCTGCGGCTCGATCGTGACAGTTGGGGTTAGGCTCGGTGTAACCGGCGGAGGGGCGGTCGCCGCTACGTGGCCGTTGCCACCGTTGGCATGACCATTCGCGTCAAAAATGGGGGTCCAGCTGGAATCTACGTTCCGGCGGTCCTGGCGGTAGGAGAACAGCTCGTCTTCAAGCCAACTGTTGATATTCGGTTGTCCGGGATCGTCTTGCATTTGAAGGGTAAAAACTCACTTTGCGGGCGCTAATACTATGATAACTGAATGCCCCGCCTGATGGTATTTTCGGACATCCACAACGATCTTCGCGCCCTCCAAATGGCAATGTCGGTGGAAGCCGACTATTACGTCGTAGCGGGGGACCTGGTGAATTGGGGCCGGGGGTTAGACAAGATGGCTCCGGCGATGGCGGATAAAGCGGACCGGGTCTACGTGATGCCAGGGAATCATGAGTCAGCGGGGGATATTGCCGACTTTTGTTCGCGGCATGGGTTTCACGACTTTCACGGGCGATCGATGGAGATCGGCGGGGTGCATGTGGCGGGTTTGGGGTATTCGTCGCCGACTCCGTTCGCGACGCCGGGGGAATATTCGGAGGAGGAGATGGCCGAACATCTGGCGAAATTCGCATCATTGGACCCGCTGGTGCTGATCTGTCACGCTCCGCCCTACGACACGGCGCTGGATCGGATTCATGAGGGGCTGAACGGAGGGAGCCGGGCTGTGCGGGAGTTCATCGAGGCTCGGCAGCCGCGGCAGTTCTTTTGCGGCCACATTCATGAGGCGGAGGGCGTGGTGGTGCAAATGGGCGCAACGAGGGCGCAGAATGTGGGGAAGAAGGGGTATTTGCTGGAGTGGTGAGTTGCTAAACTTGTATTCGTGACTCTCGACGAACTTCAGCGGGAATACGCGCCGCTCCGCCAGCAAGCAGACGCTGTGCGGAGCTATCTTTGACGCGCCAACCCGCA
>CBHXZU010000244.1:0-8168 GCA_966125105.1 uncultured Prosthecobacter sp. | reverse complement strand
CATGCCCGATACCGGAGAGCTCGAGATCAAAATTGCCTTCCTCGAAAAGCATATCGAGGAGCAGGACCGCGCCATGTTCGACATGTCGCGGCAGATGGATCGCCTGGAGCGCCAGGTCATCCGTTTGACCGAACTCGTAAAGGGGGGTGGGGATGCGGGACCTTCCGGCCCGGCTTCACCGGCTGACGAGCGTCCGCCGCATTACTAGAGCGATTGCCTCCACCTCACGGGAATTTTGCAACGAGCTGTTGCCGAAATTCCCCCCTAGAGCCTGTTCTGCACTTTTCTGAAAGACCCATGGCACATCGGTTACGCCGAAGGCGTTGAAGCATTTAGCCTAGGGTTGCCGCGAGGCACGAGCGGCAACCCTAGGATAACGCCGGCAAGGAACTACCCCCGAAGTGGGGTTGAATGAACGGTGGCGCGCGGGTAATCCAACCGCTTCGCGGTAGATGCTCTTCGTATGCACCTAGGGTAGACTCGCTATCGCTCGCCAACCCTAGGCTAAATGATTAAACGCGTTCCGCGTATTCTGCGGCGCGGCCCCGCTGGAATAACGGCGAAAGTGCCGAACATCCGGGCCCAGCTTCATCACGTAAGTGGTTAAGCCATCGAGAAAGGTGGCCGTGCCTGCAAACAATGCCCGCGCCAGCAACGACCTTCTCGCAAGCCACTTGATCATCAATCGCATGATGAACTTCGGAACACGGCGGCGCTTTGCCTCCTCGCGGGCGACGGATCCCATCAGGCTGCGCAAACTTTCCGGATCGTCCGCGACCGCGAAGCGAGGATCGGTGACATCGATCACCGGAAATGCGCGCCCGTCGCGCGTCTGCGCGTAGGCCAGGTCTTGTTTCGTCATGCGATCTTTGTCGTGCTGCTGTTTATAGTCCACAGCGCAAACGGTCAGAGCTCCTTTAGGAGGACATGTCCTGGGCTCCGATGCAACGCCGCCCGGATTCGATCGGAAGCAGCCTGCCGCGCCGTGCTTTCGCTCCTGAAGGAGCTCCGCCGAAAAGGCTTTGGAACTATAAACAGTGCGCTGCTAAAGGAGCTGATTCGACGACTACCGCAGTAAAAACTGGGAAGCAGGGTCGTGGCGCGGACAAGGCCGGGCGCCAGTTCGTCGCCGGCTATGATTCGGCAGCGGCTGACGCACTCCAAGGGGACTTCTCGACCGCGATAGCGCTGCCGCCGCGCTTTTCCGAGACGTCGCAGAGCTGCGGGGTCACCAGCGCTGCGCCCGGCGTGGGTTCCACGATGGTGTCGCCCTTTTTCGGAGTTCAGACGGCAATGATACTGCCTTCGCCGTCTTCGCCGGGAGCTGAGATTCCCTCTGGCGGAGTTTCGGCTCCTTTTACCGAAGTTCGGGCTGCCACGACACGAGTTTAGGCAGCTTCGCCGGGAGTTCAGATTCACCGTGGCGGGCACGAGGGAACGATTGCGCTGCGCGAGACGCGTTGTGCAGCGCGTGAGTTTGCCTGAAACGATGTTTTGGGAGCTGCGACAGGTGTTCAGGGAGCACAAAGCGCTGTTTCGAGGGATCGCGCGTCGGTTTCGGGAACTCGCGCGCCGGTTTCGATCGTTATGAACAGTGTTTCGCCCTCATGAACGCGAGTTCAGCGAACAATTTCTCAGGTTCGCTCGGCCTTTGCAGCAGTTTCGGGAGCTCGCGCGGGTGTTCAGCCTTCTCGCGCGTGGGTTCAGGGAGCTCGATCAAGGGCTCAGACTCCTCGCGCGTGTATCGAGGGCATTTGCACGGGGTTCCGTAATTTGATTTTCCCTGGAAACTGCGTTTCTCGATAGTGATTCTCACGCAGACGCAGAGGCGCGGGGTTTGTGCGGCGCTCGGGAGAGGAAAAGCCGGTGCCAATCGTGCCCGCAAAGGTTTCCGGCAATCCGTTCGCCCCTATTTGCCTTTGCGCGTGAGGCTCTCGTAGAGCGCGACGGTCTTTTTCGCGATGGCGCCCCAGCCGAAGAGCTCTTCCGCCCGTTTGCGTCCGGCGGTCGCCATGCGCTTCTGCATCGCTTCGTCCGCCATCACGCGGTTGATGCGATCGGCCAGGTCCCGCGCGAATTGATCCGGGTTCGTGGCCTCGAATGGGCTCTCCGTCATTTGCTTCAGCGGAACCAGGAAACCGGTCTCGTTTTCCACGACGACTTCCTTGATGCCGCCAACCGCCGACGCCACGACCGCGGTTTCGCAGGCCATGGCTTCGAGATTGATAATGCCGAACGGCTCGTAAATCGACGGGCAGCAGAAGACGTTTGCGTGGCTGTAGAGCTCGATTTTCTCCCGGTTCGAAATCATCTTATCGATCCAGAGCACGCCCGGCCGCTGGGCCTTCGCTTTCTCCACCATGGCAGTCATTTCCGCCGCGATTTCCGGAGTATCCGGGGCACCGGCGCAGAGCACCACTTGGAAGCCGGGATTCATGTACTGAATCGCCCGCGCAAGGTGCACGATGCCCTTCTGTCGGGTGATTCGCCCGACGAAGAGGACGTAGGGTTCCCGCGGATTGACGCCATATTTCACCAGCGCGTCCGTGGTGGACACCTTGCGGTATTCCTCAAGGTCGATCCCATTGTAAATCACCGGCACACGCTCGTCCGGCACGTTGAAGAAACGGTGAATGTCGGCCTTGGTCTCCTTGGATACCGCGATGACGGCGTCGGCCATCTCGACCGCGGTCTTTTCAATCCAGCAGGAGAAATCGTACCCGCCCGCGAGTTGCTCGCGCTTCCACGGACGCAGCGGCTCGAGCGAATGCACGGTGAGCACCAAGGGGAGGCCGTAATTCAGCTTCGCGACGATGCCGGCGAAGTGCGTGTACCAAGTGTGAAGGTGGACGACGTCGGCATCGATGTTCGTGGTGTTCCAATCGAGACCCCGCTGCAGGGCGGCGAAGACCGAGTGGAGCGGCTTTGGCGCGGTATAGCGGCTTGTGTCGGCGCCGTAACCCACGGCTTTCAGATGGGGCAGGTCGAGCCGCTGCTCGCGCATTTCTTTCCCATAACAGCGCACTTCCACCTCGATGAGCTTCGAAAGCTCGCGAGAGAGGTAGTCCACATGCACGCCGGCGCCGCCGTAAATGGTGGGGGGATACTCGTTAGTGAAGAAGAGCGCTTTCATGTTCGGAGTAATCTTCGACGTTGTGGCGGGGTCTGGAGGAAAAGGCCAGCGTCGGCAGCGGATGCTTGCCTTGCGGCATTGGCTTTCCCACCGTGGCGGGATGTCGGCCAATTCTTCCAGCCGGATCGGTTGCCTCGGGGTTTTCCTCGTGGTCCTGCTCTGCTTGAGCCTGTTGTTCAATGCGCTCTTCGTCGTGGGCGAGTTCTTCGGAGTGCAGGATCCTCGAAAGTTTCGGGAGACGGAACTCACCGGTCCTGTCGGCCAGAATAAGAACAAGATCGCCGTGATGCGGCTGGATGGCCTGATCGCCAACAGCATGCCCGGTTACGTCGGCGACTCGATGGTCGAGGACATCAAGCTCGAGCTCAAGCAAGCGCTGGAAGACAATTCAGTGCGCGCGATCGTGATCGCCATCGATTCGCCCGGCGGGGAAGTGACCGCGAGCGACGCGATCTACAACGCGATCCGCAAGGCGCGCGAAAAGAAGCCCGTGGTGGTGAGCATGGGCTCGCTCGCGGCGAGCGGCGGCTACTATGCGGCGATGGGCGCGTCCTACATCTTCGCGCACGAGACGACCTTTACCGGCAGCATCGGCGTGATCATGCAGTCGCTCAATTACACCGACGCGATGGGCAAGCTCGGGCTGGAGATGGTTACGTTCAAGAGCGGCGAGTTTAAGGACATGCTCAGCGGCTCGAAGAAGCTGAGTCCCGCGGAGCGCGAATACGTGCAGGGGATGGTGATGCAGACCTACTCGAAGTTTGTCGGCATCGTCGCGGCGGAGCGGAAGCTCGATGAGCAGGCGCTCCGCAATGGCCTGGCCGACGGACGCGTGATCTCCGGCAAGGATGCTCAGGCGGCGAAGCTGATCGATGAACTCGGCGACCTCGATGCCGCCATCACCAAGGCCGTCGCGCTCGGCAATGCGACCGGCGCCGCGGTGGTGAAATACGAGACGCCCGCCGGCATCGGCCGCCTCATCCGCATGCTCGGCAAGGCGCAGACTTCTTCGAGCAAGATTGAAATCAACGTCGGCACGCAAAACGCCCTTCCGCTGAAGCCGGGTTATCAATACCTGCTGCCCAGCATCATGGTTCCCTAGCGCTTGTAAAAACCCCGGATTGAAGCAGGAACCCATGAAACCACGAAAACATGCGGCTGATTTGGAACGCTGTCTGGTTCCTGCGTTCCTGGTTTCCTGTTTTGAAGCCCCTCGCGGAACCGCGCTCCTCGCCTGTCCACACCGTCTGTGATCCTGGCCGCGATCGAAAACGCCGTCCGCCCGCTGACGCAACCGGAGTTATTCCTGATCGGATCGCTCCTGTTCGGCGCGTTGTTCATGTACGCGCGTTATTTCCAGCGCCTCGCAATTCATGGTCCGCAGACGCGGCCGGATTTGCTCGGCTTGCCGGAGATGCTCGCGGGCACACTGATCATGGGCTTGTTCGTGCTCACGTTGATCGCGCGCAGCGTGAATCCCGAAGGCGCCGCCACAAGCGCGGCCCACGACAAGCTGCCGCTCGATCGGCTGCTGCTCGACAACATGGCGAACATGGCGCTGCCCGCGCTGGCCATCATCATCCTCCTGCTCGCCCGCGGTGGCAGCCTCGGAAGTGTGTATGGCTTGCGCAAGATCGGGCTCTTTCGCGCGATCGGTCTCGGCTTCTTCCTGGCCGTGCTCGCGCTGCCCCTCACCTACGGCGCCAAGGCGCTCACGGTATATCTCACCGCCAGCCAGGAGGCACCCCAGGCGCTCGTGCAAAAGTTCAATTCTGCGGTCACCGGCGGGGACAACCGGCTTGTGGGGTTGATCGCGCTTTCCGCGGTGGTGATCGCGCCAATCACGGAGGAGGTCCTCTTCCGAGGAACATTTTACCCGATGCTCGCGCGCAGTCTCGGGCGCGGACCGGCCGCCGTGGCGTGCGCGCTCTTTTTCGGACTCGTGCACGATACTTTCACGGATGTGCCCGGTCTCACCATTCTCGCGCTTTGCTTCACGCTGGCCTACGAGCTGACTGGCTGCCTGCTCGTTCCGATTTTCATGCACGCAACCTTCAACGGCCTGAGCCTGGTCGTCATGTATTACCAGGTGCGCGCCGGCGTCGGCCCATGAACCACGAGCCACGACTGGAGAACCTCGGCGAGGATGCCGTGGTGCGCGCCATCACTTGCAAGCTGCCGAAGGGCCCCGATGTGCGCGTGGGCGTGGGAGATGATTGCGCGGTAATCGGCGCCCGCAATGCGCGCATGTGGTCGCTGCTGAAGACCGACGCAATGATCGAGGGCGTGCATTTTTTGCCGGAGACAGAGCCAAAGCGCGTCGGTTGGAAGGCGCTTTGCCGCGCAATCAGCGACATTGCCGCGATGGGCGGAAAGCCGCAGCACGCGCTGATCACGATCGCGCTATCGCCGCAGACACCGCTCCGGTGGGTGGAGGAGTTTTACGAAGGCCTGAAAGCCGCAGCGAAAGCGCACAGGACGAGCATCGTGGGCGGCGAAACCTCGCGCTCGCCGGGGCCTGCCTTCATCAATATTTCGCTAACCGGCACGGTGCGCCGACGTGATTGCGTCCTTCGTTCCGGCGGCGAGCCCGGCGACATCCTTTTCGTGACCGGCACTCTAGGCGGCTCGCTCTCCGGCAAGCATCTTGATTTCGCCCCACGCGTGGCGGAGGCGCAATTCCTGGCGAGCAAGGTTCGGCCGAGTGCGATGATGGACATCAGCGACGGCTTGGCGATGGACCTGCCGCGCCTGGCGCAGGCGAGCGGTTGTTCCTTTCACGTGGATATGGCGCAGATCCCGAAAACTCCCGACTGCACCCTCCAACAGGCGCTTTCGGACGGCGAAGACTTTGAACTGCTCTTTACCTTGTCGTCCCGCAAGGCCCGCCGGTTGGTCGCGCTATGGCGCCGCGCGTTTCCAAAAGTCCCGCTCACCCGCATTGGCAAGCTGCTCTTTATCCAGGAATCGAGCACCGCGCTGCTCGCTCATGGCTACGACCATTTCGCATAATCCCGAGGCGACGCTCGCTTTCGGCCAGGCTTGCGCGCGCGCCGCTCGCAATGGCGATGTCTTCGCGCTCGATGGCGATCTCGGCGCGGGGAAAACCCACTTCGTGAAAGGGTTCGTCAGCGCCCTTGGCTACAATGAGGAAGTCACGAGCCCTACTTTCACGCTCGTGCACGAATACCCCACGCGACCGTGGCCGGTTTTTCATTTCGATTTTTACCGACTCGAGTCCGCAGAGGAGGCACTGGCGCTCGACTTCGACGGTTATCTCAGCCGCGACGGGGTTCTGCTCGTGGAATGGGCATCGAAGTTCCCCGAAGTCTTTCCCCGAGGCACGCGGTGGTTGCGGTTTGAAATCGGCGAGGGCGAAGAACGTCGAATCGTGGAGGAGCAAAAGTGACCATCCTCGCGATCGACACGACTACAAATCGCGGAAACATCGCGCTCGTGCGCGACGGCCGCGTTTTGCTCGATGAGTTCTTCACAGCGGACCGTAGCCAGAGCAGCGATCTTTTCCCCATCCTCGAACGCGCTCGCGCGCTCGCCGGTAAAATCAACCTGATCGCCGTCGGACTCGGCCCCGGCAGCTACGCCGGCGCGCGCATCGCCATCGCCGCCGCGCTCGGACTCTCCTGCGCCCTCGGCACCGAACTCGTCGGACTGCCCAGCGTCGTTGCGCTCGAAACGGATGCGAACGAATACGTGGCCATCGGCGACGCCCGCCGGGACACCTACTATTTCAGCCGGGTGAAAAACGGCGAATGCATTGACGGCCCGCATTTGCTCGAAGTCGCCGCGCTGCACGAGTGCCTCGCCACGACCGCTCCGCTGCCGATCTTCTCCCCCACCCCGATTCCCGCATTCCCCCAAGCCACCATCGCCCTTCCGGTCGCCAAAACGCTCGCCCAACTCGCCGCCGAAGGACGCAGCATCGCACAACGCGTCGACCTCGAACCTCTCTACCTCCGCGACCCGCACATCACGCAGCCGAAGCGCTGAGGGGAGAACGCGCTTTCCAGCACTTAAGAGAGCATGGGACTCCGGCCCGTTACGGAATCGGTTGCAAGCGGAGGGACTCCTCGACCAGGCGAACACGCGTCGCAGCCTCGGCTTTTTTAAAACCTTTTACTTCCTGTTCGAATTGCGCCCGTGATTGCCGCCTCTCCCGTAACGGGCCGGAGGCCCATGCTCCCCAAAAAAAGCGCGGCGCCTTGCGGAGCCGCGCTTTGGTGTTTGAACTTATGAGACCGAATTAGCCCTTCGGCGCTTCTTCCGTCGACGCCGTGGTGCCGGCCGGCGGCTGCTGCGCTTTGGCGAAGAGCTGGCCGAGTGTCTGGTAAAGACGACGCAGTCCGCCCGCGGTCATCGCGATACGCGTGTGCACGGGCAACGTGCTGAAGCCTTGTCCCTGGTCGGGAACCAAGCCGCTCGAGAAATCGAGAAAGATCTCTTCCTGCCCGGTCGTAAGGACAACTTGGTTCGCGTAACGCGCCGTCATGTCCTCGTACTTGATCTGGATCTGCTGCTGCTTCTTCTGCTGCTGTTCGTTAGCCATAGGGTTGGAGACGTAAGAGGGTCAGTATGGTTGGGTTCCCGTTTTAGGGGAACTAATATCGTCGGTAGAACGATTGCCCCATCCTCGACCTTAGCCGCTCGGTTAAAGTTGCCCGTAAATGATTTGCAGCGTCATCACGCAGTACGCGGTGACGAGGGATGGATTCGTCTCTTTCCAACGCGCCTCGGTGTTCGCCCAGGTGCCATCCGGCCTCTGGCGCTTCATCAGGGCGAGCCCCAGCTCGCGCCGCCAATCGACCTTCTTGCCGCCGACTTCGATCTCGGTGATCCCCGCCGCTGTCAGGCCCTTCGCCATCAGGTGCGTGTAGTAGAAATAACCCATTTGTCCGAGCCCTGGGTTCTCCTCGACCGTGTAGTGCTTTTGCAGCCATTCCACGGCAGCCTTCACGCGCGGGTCCTCCTTCTTGAGGTCCGCGTAGATGAAGCTGAGCAATCCCGCGTAGCTCATCGA
>CBHXZU010000243.1:0-8169 GCA_966125105.1 uncultured Prosthecobacter sp. | reverse complement strand
GCCGCCGGTCACGTCAATGATCTGCACCGTGGAGCTCTGCTTGAAGCCATCCACCACGAAGGTGACGGTGTTCGAGACGATCGAGTTGCCGTTGATGTCGACTTGCGAGCTGATGTCCACGCTCGCTTCACCTTCCAAACGGGTGGTGGCGAATGTCGCAGCGGTCTGGAAGCCGACCACCGAACCAGCGGCAGTGTCGGTGATTTCAGCCTGAATGTTGCCCGAAGCAAAGACGCGGTAGTTCACCGTCGGGTTGAGCGGGTCGACGAGAACGAACACGCTCATCGCGTCAATCAAGCCCTGCACTTCACCACCGATCGGATCGGCAACGGCCGTAATCGTGCCTTCGTAAGCCGAACCATCGACAAAGAGAACGCAAGTTCCCTGCGCAACGCCAATGTTCGGAACGCCTAGCGAGAAAAGGCCGATCGAGTTGCTGGAACCGTTGTTCGCCGGGTTCGTCGAGAAAACTGGGATCATCGTGCCAGCGTAGCTGCCGATGGTATCGACGGTCGCCTGATCGCCGATGTCAGGACCTCCCCGCTTTGCAAACGCGGTCGAGACCTGCGCGTGCATGAAAACGACCATGAGGAGAAATGAGAGGACGCGTTTCATAGAGTTGCGATGTAGACGCATTTATCGGCGTCCTCTTTAGAGGGTCAAATAGAAACTTCCCAAAACACCGTTACTTTTGGGCAAGGGAGGGACATTGACGACCGCAGCCGATTTCCCCACGGTCCGCGGCCACTGATCCACCGACCTTGAACTATCCGTTCAGCCTATTCCTCGCGCTCCGCTACCTGAAACCGAAGCGGAGCTTTGTTTCGGTGATCAGCGTCATTTCCGTCCTCGGGGTAACGATCGGCGTTTCCGCGATGATCGTAGTGCTCTCCGTCATGACCGGCTTCGGTTCGGAACTGCGGCGCAAAGTCCTCGGTTTCGAGGCGCATCTTACGATCAGCACCCAGTATGGAACGATCCGGGAGTGGGAAGCCGCCCAACAGCATCTGGAAAAGATCCCAGGCATCGTGGCTTCCGCGCCCTACGTGATGGGTCCCGCACTCCTGGATTTCGAGGCGAACTTTACGTCTTGCAAGATTCGGGGAATTGACCCGGAGGCAGAGCAAAAGATCGCCGACCTGGCAAAGTACGTGAAGAAGGGGAAGTTCGATCTCGACGGGGATAAGTGCATTGTCGGCATTGAACTCGCCAACCTTCTGCATTTGCAGATCGGCGATAAAATCCTGCTGAACGGGCCGAAAAATCTTCAGGGCGTAATGGAGGAGCTGAAGAAGACGGAGGCAAAAGATCCCAATGCAAAGTCCATCAGCGAGATCCGGCAGTTAATCCAGCCACTGGAACTGGAGGTGTCGGGCTTCTTCGAGACGGGCCGCTTTGCATACGACATCGAATTCATTGTCCTGCCTCTGCATCTCGCGCAGATCCTTTATGGCTTTGAGGGACAAATCCACGGTCTGACGGTGCGCACCGAAGACCCCGAATGGGCGCATGCCAACAAGACGATGATCCTCGAAGAGTTGGGCGAGCCGTTTACGGCCTCCTCGTGGATTGATCAGAATGCTTACCTCTTTGACGCGATCGCCGTGGAGCGCGGCACGATGTCCGTCATTTTATTCCTGATCGTCTGTGTCGCGGCCTTCGCGATCATGAATACGCTCATCACCGTCACCGTGCTGAAAAGGAAAGAGATCGGCGTGTTAAAAGCGCTGGGGTCGCCCCGTGGGCAGGTTACCCGCATATTCGTGTATCAAGGCGGGGTTGTGGGTTTCATCGGCATCGTGGTGGGGCTCATCGTCGCATTCGTCACGCTGGCGTTCCGCAATGAGTTCCGCGCCTTTCTCTCGAAGGCCCTGGGCATCCAGATTTTGCCCAAGAGCGTCTATCAACTCTCCGAACTCCCGGCGGAAATTGTGCCGTCGCACATCATCCTCATCTGCGCCGTTTCATTCGTTTGTTGTCTGCTTGCAGGTTTGCTTCCAGCAACGTTCGCCGCCCGTCTCGACCCGGTGAAAGCCCTGCGCGAAGAATAGGACTGGAAAGGACCGTGCTTGCCACATGCGAGCGATGGCGCTTCGTTGCGCGTCCGCTCGATTCTTTCTTCCATGCTTTCCAACGACGCCATCCGCAAGCAGCTCGAAACTGTGAAGTATCCCGGCTTCAGCCGCGATATCGTGAGCTTCGGCCTGCTGAAGGATATCCGCATCAACGGCACGGAAGTCGTGGTGCAACTCGCACTTTCCACGAATGACGCGGCCATTCCTGCGCAGATCAAAGCGAGTGCGGAGGCAGCGCTGAACGCGGTCCCTGGTGTGACGAACGCCGTCGTCCGCATTGATATTCAAGCTGCGCAGCAGCCGATGGGCGCGCAGTCGATGCCCCAGACGCAGATTCCCGGGGTTCGCCACGTCGTTGCGATCGCCAGCGGAAAAGGCGGGGTGGGCAAGAGCACAGTCGCCGCGAACCTCGCGAGCGCGCTCCA
Source organism: uncultured Prosthecobacter sp. (assembly GCA_966125105.1). Taxonomy (GTDB): domain Bacteria; phylum Verrucomicrobiota; class Verrucomicrobiia; order Chthoniobacterales; family Chthoniobacteraceae; genus SXWH01. The sequence continues at coordinate 5,669 of CBHXZU010000243.1, read as the reverse complement.
AGCTTCGGGGGCGAAAGTCGGGTTGTGCGATTGCGACCTTTACGGACCGAGCGTTGGGGTGATGTTCGGCTCGACAGAGCGGCCATTTGCGGACGACGACAACCGGATCATTCCCATCGACCGGTATGGCCTGAAGCTGATGAGCATGGGATTCCTGCTCGAGGATGATTCCCCGGCCATCCTGCGCGGGCCGATGGTGACGAAGTACACGCAGCAGTTTTTGCGTCAGGTGAATTGGGATGGGCTCGATTACTTGATCCTGGATCTGCCGCCGGGCACCGGCGACATTCAGCTCACGATCGTGCAAACGGTCGCCCTGGCAGGCGCCGTGATCGTGACAACGCCCCAGGAGGTCGCATTGATCGATGCGCGGAAAGCCGCGAGCATGTTCCAGAAAGTGAACGTGCCTGTGCTGGGGATCGTGGAGAACATGAGCTACTTCCTCTGCCCCAGCGACGGGAAGCGCTACGACATCTTTGGCGAGGGTGGAGGAAAACGAGAGGCCGATCGTCTCAAGGTGCCGCTCCTCGGCGAAGTGCCGATCGATATTCCCACACGCGAGGCTGGCGACCGAGGGAAGCCGATCACCTTGGCGGAGCCGGCGTCCGCGGCCGCCCGCGCGTTCGGTGCGATCGCGGCGAAAATCCGCCAGCTCGCGCCTTAGTAGCTCAATGGACGGCGCGTTTGCCGTCGGTTATTACGGCCGATTGCTGAAGGAGTCCGCAGCCCGGCCATTTAACCGGCCGTTGCTTTTCGAGTTCTCTTGGGCTGACTTCTGGCCGCGCCTTTGATCAGTCGAGGTAGGTCGCTGCAGCGCGCGCCAAATACGTTCGGCCATCGTCATTAGCTCAGCTCGACTTAAATGCGGGAGCTTGGATTTGCCGTCGAAGTTCATGGGACGAGGTGTGTGGAGCAATTTGGTATGCGCTGACGTTAACGTGTGCCGAGGCCGTCGGGTGTGATCTCGTGCACTGCGCGGTCGCGCAGTTCGCCGGCTGGGAACTGTTGCGCCCAAGCCGCCGCGGCGGTTCGATCGCGCTGGGCCCATTGATGCAGGACGGTGATCGCCGCTTCGGTCTGACGCTCGCCCGCGGGCATCGAAGCGAGGATGTAGTCGGCGGCAGATTCCGGCGCCGATTGCGCCAGGAGATATGCGATGCGGACAGCGAGCCGCTCCTTCGTTTCGCTGGTTGGCAATCCATCCACCCATTGTCGCGCTGCGTGCATGTTCGCGCCCGCCCATTGCTGCGTGAGGTTTTCCAGGACGCCGTTTTCCTCGAGGCGCAGCGCGCGCGCCCGGGCGACTGCGCCACGTGGATCGTGCTCTGCCCAGTGAAAGCAAATGCGGGCGAGTGTTTCGCTGCGAGCGGTTGAGTCGGAAAGGGCCGTGGCCGCCTGGAATTCCTTATCCAACTCGATAAGTCGGCGCGCGACTTTCACCTCGTGGAGCCGCTCATGTTCTGACAGCTGCGCATCGGAGAGCGTTTCCGAACTCGTCGAGGTGGTGCCCTCGGCCTCATGGTCGTCCTCACTGCGCCCGGCGAGCGCGGTCTCGACGACAGCTTTGGAAGTTGGGCCGACTGGCTCGGAAGCTCGTTCGCTCACAGGCGAAATCAGCCAGATGCCGGCGGCAATTACGGCTGTGGCGATGGCCGCCGTAAATGCGATGAAAGCAGTGAACCAAGCGGGTTTCATAAGAGCAGTCGATCCCGACTCGGCCCGCGAATGCGCCGAGCCGGAGATCGTCCGCAAGCAAGGACCTAGAACCCTACTTCCATAAACGTTGCGTCCGCCTCGGCAGTGCTTCCCGAGATGGTCTGCGCGTAAAGCACGTAGGCGGAGTGACGCAGGTAACGCGTGGCATCGGTCCACATCTGGAACGATGATTTCGTGGCATCCGCCAAGCCCGGCGCGCGGCGGAACGTCGCGCCGTCGTTGAACGCCGAAGTCCCGTCCGCGGTATCGACCCAGACCGTGCCATCCGCGCGCACGCGCAGATAGCGTCCTGGGAAATTGATCGACTCGAAAGAAACCCCTGTAGATCCGCTCAGGCCATGCACGAGCCGCAGTTCGCTATCCTGGGCGGGGAAGACGTTCTCATCGATGCGCGCGCGGAATCCACTGTGCCGAATGAATCGCGTCGGAAAATTGTGCGATTGCAGTCGGCGCACCGTCGTCGCGGCACTGAATAGCCACTGCTGCTCCTGCCCACCATAGTAGGACCACTGCAGCACATTTGCGCCATCCGCGGTGGAAGCGCCGCCGACCGCGACTGACTTTCCGCTATGCACGGGGGTGAGCCGGAAGAAGTTCGAGTCGGTGCCGGTGAAAGTGAACTTCTGGTTGTTGCCGTTCAGGTAGTCCCAGATGTGAATATTCGCGCCGTCCGCGGTGGAAACGCCCGCGACATCGAGGGCGCGCCCGCTGAATCCGCCGAGCAGCTTGTATTGACCGGAGCCGAGGCTCGTCACCGCCCATTTCTGGTTATCCGTCCCAGCCAGCGTGTTCTGCTCCACGTTGGTCCCATTCGTCGTGCCGTTGTTGAAAACCGTCAGTGCCTTTCCGCTGTGTCGCGCGGTCAGTTGATATACGCCCGAAGGGACACTGGTGGCGATCGGCCCGCGGTATGACGTGAGCGTGGTGAATCCGAGGTGGTCGAATTTGCTGCCGTGATCGCCGTATTGCGGTCCGCCGTCAGGGCGGGTGGCCGCGGCTTTTTCTTCCGTCTCGGGAATGAAGATGCCGAGGCGATGGGAGTAATGCCCCACGATCGTGTCCCAGAGGGCTCGCGTTGCGCCTTGCCCGGCATTTGAAACGACCCCCTGCGTATTCGGCGCGCCGCCGCCGGTGCCCGAGCGCCACGAATACAACGCAAACGGAACCGTTTTCAGGTTGTTGTAGCGGGCTGTGTATTCCGCGCCGGCGAGGAAACGGTTATTGTTCCAACCGTAGAGATCGATCCCCTGGTTCCACGCCATTTCGCAGATCGTCGCCATCAGGCCGACACCCATCAATGCGTGCTCCTGGTCGCGACCTGACTCCTGCCATTGGCCCAGCGTGGGAGAATGCAGGATCGGGACGGCGCGATTGATTGAGCCCTGGCCACCGCCGGTTTTGAAGTAATTCACCGCTTGATCAATCTTGGCCTGGTCGTCGCAGAGGATGCCGATCGCGAGAACGGAAGCCATGTTGCAAAGGTCCCAATTCGCCCAGTAGTTATCGATGTGGGCAGTGTTGTGGTTGAGCAGGAAGTCATTGTTCATCGGGTAAAAGACGGTGAGCATCATCGTCTTGAACTGCGCGAAATCCGCCGGCGCCCAGCCGGAGTAGGTGCGCATGATTTCCGCTGCGTTGGCGAGTTCGTACCCGTAGAGGCCCGCCGCAAGAAAGCGGTCAGCATTGCCGGTGATGGCGGTTAGCGTGTAGCCCCACCCATTCAGGATCTCGACTGCCTTGTTTGCGTGCGCGACGTCGCCCGTGATCTTCCAGCGCAGCGCGTTCTGATATGCGGCGGCGGCATCGTTGTAGAGCTGCGCACAGTTGTCCGGCGAAGTCCCGCGATTGATCGTGGCGGTGGGCCGCGCGCCCCACGTGCTCTGCGAGTTCTTGCTCGCCACGAGGAGGTCCCAACTTCCCTTCCACGGTTGCGCATTGGCATTGACCTGATCGCGCATGCGCGTGAAGTCCGCTTCAGTATGGAGCATGCCGGGATGCACGGCAGCGTCGGCGGAGCAGATCGTGCCGGCGATCAGGAGGGCCGGAACGGCAAGACGGCCACGCTCGATCGCGCGGCGCGCAGTGGTGATCATTTCAGTGGGCAGGGGCCACGAACGCGCGCGCGCGCAATCGGGGTTGGTTTGGGATGTCATTTGGGTGGATTGGATGAGGTCGTGCACGGGGTGCCCGCCGTTGAAGGCGGCGGGTCCCATGCAACGCACCAATGCGACGTTCCGCCGCGGCACCCGCCAAAAACTTTCGGGATTTTTAGAGAGAGGCGGGAGCCCGCGGGATTAGGGTAGGGGTTGCCGAAACTGCGATGCGGTGCCTCTGGGATGTTATGTTGAAGTGCGTTGGCGCTGCTCGATCCGCGGGCGCAGCTTTCTCCGCGCGCAGGCGGGATCGTGGGTTCGTGAAGAGAAGAAAACAGCTGCGCGCAGTGACGAACTCGACGAGCAGGTTGAGAAATGCAACCCGCAGGTAGTGTGCGTCTCCGCGCAGGTTGCTGAACCAAACCCGCAGGTAGACTAACCAAACGTTTAGGTAGGCGAACAAAACTTTTTAGGACGCAAACCAAACATTTGTGGAGACAAACCAACCCCGCAGGTAAACAAACCAAACTTTTGTGGAGACGTATCAACCGCAGGGGTTGAAGAAACCCCCGTGCAGGTGACGGTTCCCCACTTTGGAGTGTCCGAACTCAATTGCGCGCTTGGAAGGCGGCGTCGCCGCTGCGGAATCGCGACGCTTTGACCATCGCGCCCCTGAGGTTTATCCTGAACCCAAGTCGTCCTTGAATGGCTCGCCTGACCGCTCTGCCGAGCCGTGCTACGGCGCGAGCGTGCTTTCGACGTGCTGCTCCAATGAGCGGATTTTTTTTGGGCAGTCTCTGAAGGGGATCGGGGGAACGGGGCACCTGGTCAATGCGTTCGAAGGGGCGGCGCGCGGGTTTAAGCAAGGCGGCGGCCTGCAGATTCAAGTTTCGCGACGAAATTGGCTATCTCCCGGCTTATTGGCATCCATCTCGCTCGCGCTGAGCGATCAGGGCTAGTCGGTCAGGCTGTCTGCGTTTCGCGCGTCGGCATCCACGACCGATCCCTTCCTTCGAACAAATGATCCACTCCAGAACTCGCGCAATACCGCCGCGGACTGCGCCCGCGAAGGAAGTCTCCTTCGAGTCACCCGAGCGAAATCGACCGCCTCTCGCTGCCCTACTCTTGAGCTCGCGCAAATGATGTCATCCGAAACTGCCTGCAACCCACAGCCCACGTCGCGGCCATTCGCGGACGCGAGCCTCCGGCCGGGCGCTGAATGCATACTCAAGACGGATGGAGAAGGCAACCAATCGACCCGGCTCGTGACGGAGGTGTATGAAGAACTGCGCCGCCTCGCGACGGTGCGCATGGCGAGGGAGGCGCAGGGCCAGACGCTGCAGGCCACTGCCCTGGTGCACGAGGCATGGCTCCGCTTGAGCGCAAAGGGCGACCAGGCGTGGCAAAACCAGGGACACTTTTTCGCAGCCGCGGCGGAAGCAATGCGGCGGATCCTGATCGAGAATGCGCGGCGCAAAGGTCGCATGCGCCATGGCGGCGGGCAGGATCGTGTCTCGGCGGAGGTCCTCGACGGCGCGGCGGAAAGCGAGCGCGAGCAGCACTTGCTGCTGATCGACGAAGCATTGAAGTCGCTCGAGCAGGCGCACCCCGATCGCGCCCGCGTGGTCGTGCTGAAGTTTTACGGCGGCCTGACGAATGAAGACGTGGCGCAGGCGCTCGGCATCGGCGAGCGCAGCGTCGAGCGTCACTGGGCTTGCGCGAAGGTGTGGTTGCTCCGCTGGATGGAAGCCGCCGGTGCCGAATGATACGAATTGTACAACCCCAAAAGCCGAGATCTCGTTCGATGCGCGAAAAGCGCGTCAACCAGACCAGGCCCCGAGTATGACCCCGAACACTTCA